>JAISSS010000109.1 GCA_031272965.1 Bacteroidales bacterium
ATGTGGGCTATACCAACACGGTGAAGGTATATACCATTGGTGCCCTCGAAAGCGCCGAAGGCCTCGAACTCACCGCCAACATCGGCAAAGATTTCTACCTGACATTCGGCCAGAACTACAACCGGACGACTGCCGCCCAGATTGGCAGCGACGTTGTTTTGCAATTGAAAATAGTCAATCCGGGCAATAATGCAGCGTCGGTACAGCTGGCTTTCAAGAACAATACATCGGTGAATCAGACTGTCAACGTGGCGGCCAACTCTCTGAGTACGGTAACGCTGACCACCGCGCAGAAGACGGCGGTTTATAACGTCAATACCGGTGTAACCAACATGAGTATGCGCATCACCTCGAACAACTACATCATAGTGTATGCCATCAGCGCAGTGTCGGCCTCGACCGACGCCACCGACGTGCTGCCGGTGCGGGTACTGGGTACCGACTATTACCAAATCGGCTACTCCACCACGACCAATACATATTCCGGCGTAGAGCTTGACGGTTATATGGTAGTTGCCACCGAAGACGCCACGCATGTTTATCTAAATTCGCTTGCGGGGACACTGCAGGCGACCCTGAATACGGGTCAGGTGTATCGCTACAAAACCGCTGCCATATCGGACAATATCACCGGCCGGCATATAGTAACGGACAAGCCGGTAGCCTTTTTCTCCACCACGCAGATAGGCTCCATCCCCCAGCCGGACGGCGACCATTTTTTTGAACAGATGTTTCCTGTAGCCGACTGGGGCATGAACTTTATCGCCCCGCAGACCGTACAGGGGAAAGTCAGAATCAGGGTAGTGGCTTCTCAGAACGGCACCAACATCACGGGATCGGGGTTCACGTTAGTAACCAGTGGCGTAGTTGGCGGATATACCTCGCTTACGGGCCTCAACGCGGGGCAGTTTGTAGAATTGGACTGCGCAAATGCGGCCGGCTGCTACATTGCAGCAAATCATCCGGTTGGCGTATGTTCATATCTGGTAGGTTCGGGCTATCACGGCAAAGGTGTCGCTATTGGCGGCCCGTCCATCGCGTGGCTTCCGCCCATTGAGCAGACCGTACAGAGTTCGACGCTCTCGCGCTTTGCGCCCGGCTCTCCGAGTCAGTTGGCCACTCACTATGCGCTGCTTGTAACGGCTACATCGAACAAGGCGGCCACCACCGTATCTGTTAACAACGGGACACCGGCGCTTATCAGCGGGGTAACGTGGTATGACAATGCTGCATCGGGGCTGTCATTCGGTTCCTACACCCTGCCCAACGACAACGTTTACCGTTTTGCTAACACATCAGGCATGGTAGTAGGCGGCTATGGCGTAGGCAGCACAGAGTCCTATTATTATATGGCCAGCGCCCGTGCCCGCAACCTTGTGGCCACGCTGAACGTTAACAGCATTCCCTACGACGAGATGCAGGGCCGGATTTATTACCGCTACAACGGGGTTGACCCGTTGGTAACGTTCCGGTGCGACTACAACGTGGCACCGTCGGCCATCAGCTGGACGCTCGACAACGTGGCGCAACCGGCGCAGAACAATCAGTCGCTGTGGCAGGCGGCCTGCGCCCCCGGCGACCACAAGGTAACCATGACGGTAACCATCGGCACCGAATCGTTCACGCAGTCGGCCTGGTTTAAGATAAGAGATTTTGTGCCATAATATAAATATGCGGAGACGCACGGCCGTGCGTCTGTACATATGGAAGAAAGATTTTGTGCTAATAGAGGATTCTTTTCCACGAAGGGGCTTGCCATGAGGGCGGCCCCTTTTTTTAGATGGCCTTCATGCTACTAAGGGAATAAAAAATCAGGGCAATCAGGGTTCAGACAAGGGGGGATTGCGGGTCAAGCCCGCAATGACGGGGTGGGCCGTAGGGACGCACGGCCGTG
Organism: Bacteroidales bacterium; assembly: GCA_031272965.1. Classification (GTDB taxonomy): domain Bacteria; phylum Bacteroidota; class Bacteroidia; order Bacteroidales; family Prolixibacteraceae; genus JAISSS01. The sequence continues at coordinate 1,895 of JAISSS010000109.1, forward strand.
CGTCCCTGCAATGGCCGTGCGTCTCTGCAACGGTACTGCGTTACTGGGGCAGCTTTCGCGAATAGCGGTAGCGGAAGCGGCTGTTAGGGGCGCTGTCGCCATCCCGCATACATTCTTTGATGTCGCCATCAGTAACAGCATTATCTATCCACTTGAAGTCGAGGTCGAAAGCGACGGTAGTAATTCCCAGCGCCGCTTTTGGGATGGCTATCTCCATCTCGTTATTCGCCAGCCGGTAGTCAAGCGTCTGCACATCTTGCCAGTTTGCCCATGAGCTGCCGGCCTTTTTGAGGGTCGTTTGTGTCGAGCTTTTCACCTCGTGATTGACCACGAATCCGAAGCCTTCCCACTTGTCTGCGGTACTGCCTACAACATTGATGAACAAGCGCATCCAGCGGGCGCCACTGAAGGGGGAGAGATTGTCCGCCGTCTTCACGTAGAAATATACGTTAGTAGCGTCGGTAGCTACGCGGGTTTCGATGATGTCGTTACGTCCGGTGGTGTTTGTCAGCGTACCGAGGCGGCCATATCCGAAGTGATTGCGGTCGGTGATATCGCCCTTGTCATCGGTATATACGCTGGCAACCGATTTCCAGTCGTCAAAGGAGCCGTCAATGGTGATTTCAGGAGACCGGCGGTCGGCGGTTGGCGGTTTAATGCCCTTAAATTTGCGGATAAAGTCAACCATATAATAATAATAGGTGTCGCCGAAATAGCCATCCACCGGTTCCAAGTCGCGGCTGAACTCCCAGTTATACTGGTCAACGAAAAAGCTGCCGTTACTGTAAACTTTTTTGCCGAGAAAATCATTACCGCCGGAACTGCCGGCAAAGCGCATAGCTATCCATTCGTTCCATCCGGTGATGAACACGAGTTCGGGGTCGGTATCCAGCGCCCGTTTGGTTTGCAGTTTCCAGTAGGTGCCGTTTTCGGAGCTTTCTCCGGGTGTATATTTTGTGGGATTAACGGGTTGCGAGCTGCCGTTGTGGCTGCGTCCGACATTTGAGGTGGGATGCGTAGCAGGCAGCACCGACATCTCTTCCGTTGAAGTCGGTTGCGGATAAGTGGCGCCCCATGTCCATTCGGTGCCGGTGCCGAACCATGTCGAGCGCAGAGTGAAATAATTTTTCAGCGTATTATCCGAAATATTCTCACGGGGACATAGCACTAATGGTTTGCCCTGCCAGCGGAACACGAGGTCGTCATACTCGCCATTCAGATAGAACCCGTTATAGAGCCTGCTGAGAGTACCTTCCGGCGCACTGTAAACCACAAATGATACTTGCGGCGTTTTTGCACCCTGTGCCCGCATCGCTCTGTATTCCGTACAGATGTCCTCGACGGTAGAGAGATAAGTAAAAGCGTTTGTAACGTCGAAGAATACCACATCGACGCCCGCATCGCTAAGCATCTGGGCGTGTTTGCGGATGACCCAGCGGTCGTTAGAGACATAGTAGTCCAAGTAGGGCTTCCCCCAGTGGTGGAAAGCATTCACGGGGCCATAAGCGGGGTTCGACGGGTTGGCCTGTAATAGCAGGCTGTTGTCGTAGGGGCTGTTGCGGTCGGAAGATTTGGGCGTCTGTACGCTCTCATGGTCTTCGTGGTTATCGTAGCCATGCGCCCCAATCCAGATGAAGTAGAAGATGCCCACATAGCGGGTGTCGCGATATTGGCGGTATGTATTTTCAAAGGCGAAGCTGCCGGTCTGGTAAGTAGCAGTCCATTGTGCGGCATGGTAGCCCTCAAAAGGCGTTACCAACGGGTCGTCGGGGTCTTCCGGATTATCCGGGTCGTCAGGATTATCGGGATTATTTGGGTCTTCCGGATTATCCGGGTCATCCGGATTATCGGGGTCATCGGGGTTATCGGGATTTGATGGTTCTTCCGGGTCCGGTTTTTCCACTACCGGAACATCCAGCTTATTTTTGCTGTCGCATCCGGCGCCCATAAGCAACGCCATGACCAGCATAAACAATGTCAGCTTGTTTTTCATTGTATTATAATTGATTTTGAACATTAATAAAATTTTTCTGCTGCAAAAGTATGTAAAATAAAGTGAATGAATTGATTTTTTCTTACAATGTGAATTTTCTATTAATATGGTGGCTACATTCTGACGACGTTGTATTTTTATCAGTAACTTTGCAGAAAAATGCAATTATGGATTCGCGGAGAACATTTTTACAGAAAGTTGCACTGTCGGGGCTTGCCTTGACGCCGGTTGCAGGATGCAGCCGTTCAGCTGTTCCGCCTGTCGCACCGCCCCCGCCACAGGCTGCCGGCTATTGCTGTATCGAAGTTACCGAAGAGGGCAGTGGCTGGCCGGTGCCGTTAGTGGAACTGAAAACGGTACATCAACAGCGGTTTGTTACCGACAATGCCGGACGCATCGCCCTTGACGCCCCCGAACTGATGGGGCGGGAGACCTGGTTTGAAGTCGTCGGCTACGGCTACAGCGTTAAGGCCGACGGCTACGGCTATCAGGGCTTCCGCCTGACGCCTGACTATGGCAAGACGCTGAAAATAGCGGTACGACGCGACATCAAGGCCCGCCGGATAGGACGGCTCACCGGCGCAGGGCTGTTCGGCGAGAGCCAAAAAACCGGCGACTTCAAAGAAGTTCCCGAAAGCGGGGTGTTCGGCTGCGACAGCATACAGTCGGCCATTTATAATGAACATAAGTTCTGGATTTGGGGCGATACATCCATCGCAAAATACCCGCTGGGCATATTTGACGCATCCGCGGCCACTACTGCGGTGATGCCTTTTACCGCCTTTGAGCCGCCGCTGAATCTGCCGTTCCGGCATTTCCGCGACAGCGCCGGACAAGTGCGCGGCGTAGCGCCAATATCCGGCAGCGGCCCCACATGGCTCAGTGGCCTCGTCAGCCTGCCCGACAGCAGTGGCAGGTGCCATCTCTGCGCCATGTATGCGAAAATTACCCCGCCATTATCGGCTTACGAGTGCGGGCTGTGCGTGTGGAACGACACGGCGGAGCGCTTTGAACGTATAGCCGTTATATGGTCAAAAAGCGCGGCCACGCCTGCATGTCCGCTGATGCCGGACGGACATCCGGCGCTGTGGACAGATTCTGTCGGCCACAATTGGGCGCTGTTTGGCAATCCGCTGCCGACAATGCGCTGTCCGGCGACTTTCGAGGCGTGGCGAAATCCCCGTATGTGGGAGCCGCTCACCCCGCAGGAGAAAATACCGTCAGCTGATGCACGGGAATCCGTAAAGCCCCATTCCGGCTCCATCGCATGGAACAGCTTCCGCAAGCGCTGGGTTACGGTATTCGTACAGCATTTCGGCAAACCTGCCGCCTTTGGCGAGGTGTGGTATGCCGAAGCCGACACGCCAACCGGCGAATGGCACAACGCCATAAAAATCCTCTCCCATGGCAACTACACGTTCTATAACCCCCGCATACATCCCGACTGTACGCCCGATGATGCCCCGTTTCTGCTCTTTGAAGGCACCTTCGCCTCAACCTTCGCCGACAAACCCGCCATTGTGCCCCGATACGACTACAACCAGCTGCTCTACCGGTTTGACCTGCCGCAGGGACTGTGATAACAGTAGTCAGTGGTCAGTGCCGGAGCATGACGAATAGCGAATGAAACAGTGTGAACGCTGTGAGTTCCGTGCCCTCTGTGGTAAAAAGTGCGGGGCTTTTGCCGATTTTTCGGCGCACTTTCAGAAAAATTTTATACTTTTGCACCGCATATAATTCAGGACAATAAATGAATATAGACATAATATTAATAAAAGCCGTACAAATGCTGGCAAGTCTGGGCTTGCTCATTGTTATCCACGAGTTCGGGCATTTCATGTTTGCCCGGCTGTTTAAGACGCGGGTGGAGAAGTTCTATCTCTTTTTTGACCCGTGGTTTTCGCTGTTCAAGAAGAAAGTCGGCGACACCGAATACGGCATCGGCTGGATACCGCTGGGTGGCTATTGCAAGATTTCGGGCATGATAGACGAATCGATGGACAAGGAGGCCTTGAAACAGCCTCCCCAGCCCTACGAGTTCCGCTCCAAGAAGCCGTGGCAACGCCTGCTGATAATGATTGGCGGAGTGCTGATGAACTTCCTGCTTGCCTTCATAATTTATATTGGGGTAACATACGCATGGGGCAAAACCTACCTGCCTAATGAGGCGCTCACCTACGGTGTGATGGTTACCGACGAGGGCGCAAAGATGGGCTTCCGCACCGGCGATAAAATAGTGTCGCTTGACGGGATGCCCTGCGAATCGTTTGACGACATCTATAAGAACCTGCTGCTCAACGACGTCCGCTCAATCCAGGTGCTGCGCGACGGGACGCCGGTTGACATTCCTTTCCGCGAAGAAGATATTGCCACATTAATCAATCAGCGTCCGTTCTCGCCGCGTCCGCTGTTCGCCTGCTTAGTGGGCGATGAAATCGGTATGACCGCCGGGCTGGCCGGAATCAGAACCGGCGATTCGCTCGTGAGCGTGGACAGCCAGCAGTTCCAGTTTTACGACCAGTTTCAGGACTACCTCAAGTCCCGCGCCAATCAGACCGTATCATTACAGGTGTTGCGCAACGGCGTCAGCGAGACCCTCACCCCGAAAATCTCCGACGATGGCAAACTCGGCATAGGCATTGTGTTCTCGCCGGCCGCTTTCGACTATATAGAGATGAAAACCATGTACTATTCGTTTGCCGCGGCAATACCGGCCGGATTGCGGTACGGATGGCAAACGCTGGGCGACTACGTCAAGCAGCTGCGGCTCATGGTTATGCCCAAAACCAAGGCCTACAAACAAGTCGGCGGGTTCATCCGCATCGGCAGCATATTCCCCGCCCAATGGAGCTGGGAAGGCTTCTGGCGGCTCACAGCCCTGCTGTCGGTCATGTTAGCCGTACTGAACCTGCTGCCAATCCCCGCTTTGGACGGCGGCCACGTCATGTTCCTGCTCTATGAAATTATTACCCGCCGCAAACCCAGCGACAAGTTCATGGAGTATGCACAAATGACCGGCATGGCTCTGTTATTGCTTTTGTTAATTTATGCTAACGGAAACGATATATTGAGCCTGTTCTGATTTTTTTTTCGTAGCTTTGCAGAAAATTTTAATGTTATAAATATGACTAATCTGTTTTTTATCGCTGCAATACCCGGCGGTGCGTCGTGGGTCTTAATCATTGTTGCAGTACTGTTGCTGTTTGGCGGCAAAAAAATTCCCGAACTGATGAAGGGGCTGGGACAGGGTATGAAGGAGTTCAAGAAGGCTACCAAGCCGGACGACGAGCAACCCAAAGAGCCTGAAAAGCTGTCCGAATAGCCGTTAGCCCTGCAGTGATGCGGGCTTTCTAACGGCTTGTGGTATGATTTTTGTTGCATAAATACACAAAAAAAGAAGTTCCCCATGAAACGTTCAATAGTTTGTTATTTGTGGATTGTGGCTTGTGCAGGCACCTTTATGGGGTGCGATAGCGGGCATATAGCGCGGAAGAACGTCAGTGGACGTCCGGGCGATGTGGTCGTTGTTATCCCCAAGGAGACGTGGGACGGCGCCACCGGCGCGGCCGTAAGGGCGGTCTTGCAGCGTCCGCAGGTCGGATTGCCCCAGGATGAACCGCTGTTTTCCCTGATAAGCATTCCCCCGATAGCCTTTAAAGACATCTTCAAGACCAACCGCAACATCCTGCAAGTGCGCATCTCGCCCACTACTGATACGGCACGGGTGGAATTTAAACGCGATGTATGGGCATGGCCGCAGGCAGTAGTCAATATCCTTGCCAAAAGTCAGAGCGAATTTATTGAGCTGTTTCAGGCCAACAGCGAAAAAATCGTGTCCTTCCTGCTGAAAGCCGAACGCGAGCGCCTGCAGATGGCCTATTCCCAATCACCGGACAAGGTAATTACCGGAATAGTGAAAGAAAAATTCGGTATCGGCATTGACATCCCCGTCGGCTTCAAGGTGGCCTTGGATACGGGTAATTTCCTGTGGGTGCGCTATGACACCCCGAAAATAACCCAAAACGTGATGATATACAGCTATCCGTATGTGTCCGACAGCACCTTTACAGAACGCTTCATGCTTGACAAGCGCGACAGCGTGGTGAAAGTGGCCCATGGCGCCTACGACGACAGCTACATGGTTACTGAACGCCGTATTCCAGCCTGCTTCAGCCTGCTAAAATACCACGACTGCTATGCCTCCGAACTGCGCACTCTCTGGCGTATGGACGGACATCCGGGCTACCACCTCGGCGGCCCCTTTGTGAGCCTGAGCATACTCGACCCCGCCGAACCCCGTATCATCACCGTTGAAGGCTCGGTAGTCGCCGCCGGCGAAGACAAACGGAACTATATGCGGCAGTTGGAAGCTATCGCCTATTCACTGCGCTTCCATAACTCACAATCGGTTGCCCATGAATAGATTCCCCGCAGAATGGGAACTCCAAAATGTCATGATTGCATGGCCGGACGAACAGACCGACTGGGCGTCCACCCTGCACGACATACTGCCCGTCTATGAGCAGCTCGCCACCGAAATACTCCGCACCGGCGCCCGTCTGCTGGTGATATGCCGCAACCGGCAGCAACTGCCGGAATCCATCGCCGGAAACGGGGCCGTCGTCATCCGCGAAATCCCTTTTAATGATACGTGGGTGCGCGATTATGCCCCCCTGACGGTTTTAAGGGACGACGGCAGCCTGTGCCTGCTGAAGTTCGGCTTCAACGGATGGGGGCTGAAATATCCGGCCAACCTCGACAATCAGGTCGCCGTCGCATTAGAAAAAGCGAAAGCCTTTGACGGAAACCCTGCCCGCACCTGCGAAATAAAATACCGCAATCTGTTCTGGTTCGTGCTGGAAGGCGGCTCTATAGAGACTAACGGCTGCGGAGACATACTCACAACCACCAAATGCCTGTGCGCCCCTAACCGTAATGATAATTATAAGAAGGATAACTTTGAGACGGTATTTGCGAAAAATCTGTATTCCAAAAATGTAATATGGCTGAATCAGGGCTATTTGGTCGGCGATGATACTGACAGCCATATTGATATGCTGGCCCGATTTTTCAGTCCCGACGGGATAGTGCATGTCAGTTGCGCCAATCCGGCTGACGAGCATTATGACGGGTTGCAGGCTATGGCTGACGAATTAGCGGCCGCCACCGACCACAACGGCGCCCCGTTCAGGATTGAGAAGTTGCCGATGCCGGACCCCGTCTATGACCGCGATGGCCAGCGGATGCCCGCCTCGTATGCCAACTTCCTCGAACTCACTGACGCTGTACTGTTTCCCGTATATGGCGTTGACCAGGATGCGGATGCGATGGCGGTCATGCAACGGCTGCGTCCGGCCAGCGAAATCATCCCTGTTAATGCACGTCCGCTCATTATGCAACGGGGGGCAATCCATTGTGCTACCATGAAATATCCCCAACAAATTATATGAGTGTCTCCCCCAAAAACGCAAATTTAGTAACTGTAAAAAACTGAAAATCCATGTATCACGTCAGCCTCCGCAGTTTTCAGCCGACATCTCCGGCAGGAGTAACTGAACACCATGCACTAATAAGCATTACCGATATTACAGCCCCCGTGGCGGCGCAGTTTGCCGCCCTCAATACCGCTGTCGCCGAGCTAACGGCCCGCCTTCAGGCCACCCCCGTCTTCCGGCGCTATTTCCTGAGCGATGCCGTCAATCAGCGGCAATTTATTCCGGATAGCGACGCGGGGTCAGTGTCAATTGTGGGGCAGCCTCCGCTGAACGGCGCCAAAGTCGCACTATGGATATATATGGCCACCGATGTGCATGTTATATGTACGGACAATGCGGCAGTCATGTCTCACAACGGCTACAGCCATCTGTATCATACGCAGATGCAGGCGCCCGAACAGCCCGATTCTTTCGCCGAGACCGATACCATCCTGCGCCACTATGCCGCTGAACTGGACGACTGCGGCTGTACGTTGTTGGAAAATTGCATACGTACATGGATTTATGTGCACGATATTGATTCCAATTATGCAGGTATGGTACAGGCCCGCCGCCAGTTCTTTGAGGAGCACGGGTTGACGCCCCAAACCGGCTACATCGCCAGCACCGGCATCGAGGGGCGCTCGGCGAGCCGACATGTCCGCGTACTCATCGACGCCTGCGGATTGCTCGGCGCCGCCCCCGCACAACTGCGGCACCTCCACGCCCCAACCCACTTAAACCCGACCCACGAATACGGCGTAACTTTTGAACGCGGCGCCAGCATCGATTACGGCGACCGCCGACATATCTTCATCTCCGGCACCGCCAGCATAGACAATACCGGGAACGTGGTACATACCGGAGATGTCCTGCGACAAACACACCGCACTCTCGAAAATATCAGCGCATTGCTGGCCGACGCTGACGCCACAACTGCAGATATTATGTTCCTGCTCGTGTATCTGCGCGACATCGCCGACTGCCACAGCGTTGAGCAGTACCTCGCCACCTGCTTCCCTGAAATACCACGGCTGATGCTGCTCGCCCCGGTATGCCGCCCTCAATGGCTCGTGGAAATGGAATGTATCGCCATAAAAACCATCGAAAAATCCAACTCTTTCACTGATTTTTAAAGAATTTTGCAGAAAAGTTCACCCTGAAATGAACATTTGTGCAAAATAATTGCTCATCCGCAGCCGGTGCCGGTGCCGCGACAGGATTCCCCACAACGGGTGTATTCACTGCGGCATAGGGTCTTTAGCGGCAAGTTGAGATAGACCGCATCGAGGCCGGAATCAATCAGCCCGTTCATCTGGATAACCCGGATGCCATTCTGTTGCAGCGTCCGCATGGGGTTTTCGCCGATGCCGGCCACCAAGACAGCCTGGCAGTCCACCAGCGTCTTTTCGGCGAGCTCGCGCCAGCGGTCCATACCGCGGCCTTCGGCGGGTGTGTTGCGGATTTCCACGAAGTGATAGCCATTGCGCGACTGCTCAAATACATAGACCTTCCGCGCCTCCCCCAGATGGAGATTCACTAAGATGCCCTCGTGGGAAGCCACCGCCACTCGGGTACGCCCCTCGCCACGATTAACAACCATCGTCGAGAACTGGCCAATCATGCTCATAGCCTCCACATTGTCATGCCCCAGCAGTCCGGCCGCATCGGCGCGACAGCGGGCACAGTGCGCCATGGGCCGGATATATTTGGCAATACCCTGCCGAATAGCCTTCATCTGCTCCTTCGACGGCTCCGGCAAAAAAGCAAATTCCGCATTGTCTGCCGGATACATCGGGATACAGTTCATCGTGTCGGCGCCAAGAGCCGCTACTTTCTGCGCAAGCTCGTCCGCCTCACCATCATTGAGGCCCACACACACTACCATATTGATTTTCACCATAATACCCTTCGCCTTCAGCAGCGGGATACATGCCAACTGCTGTTCGAGAAGTACCTGCCCCCCTTCAACACCCCGATAAACGCGCCGCTGAAAACGTACCCATTTATAGATTTTTGCCAACGTTTCCGGACGTAATGAGTTGATTGTCAACGTTACATGCGAAACGCCAAGTTCGGCAAGCTCGTCAATATACGGCGCAAGTTCCAGCCCGTTGGTTGACAGACAGAAAATCTTGTCCGGAAATTCCTGCCTGACCACACGCAGGGTCTGCATGGTCTCGTCCGCATTGGCAAAGGGGTCGCCCGGCCCGGCAATGCCAATCACGCTAAGCTCAGGCATCTTCTCCGACAGCGCTTTTAAATAATGCACCGCCTGCAATGGCGACAGCACCGTACTGCTCACCCCCGGACGACTCTCGTTAACGCAGTCGTACTTGCGGTTGCAATAGTTGCATTGAATATTACAGCGCGGCGCAACCGGCAAATGAACTCGCGCATATTGCCGTCTGGCATCCGCATCAAAGCAGGGATGTCTTAATTCGTTGTTCATCGTAACAATTTTTTCTCACTGCCGCAATAACCAAATCTGTGCCACACCCCAAAATAACGTTATTCAACAATAATAACAACGATAGTATTTTATTGATAATCAGCATGTTATATATATGCCTGTTCGCAACTGCTCATAGACCGGCAAGTTCAAAAATGTAGGATTTTCGGGAGAAGTTACAAAAATGTAGGGAAAGATTCGATTTTTTATTCCCTTCTTGCATGGATGGCATCTGAAAACTCCCCCCTTTCTTCTACACTCATCTGCGTTCCGGGACACAATTTGACACAAATTTTTTGCTGAATTTGTGAACAAAAGAGCAATTGGTGTGTCTTACTTATAGACGTTAGTCAAGAACAGCATGGCCGAATGTTCAATCAGCTACATGACTGAATAAGACAGCGTCTCATAAGGAAACGAAAGCCCTGCGCCGGAGGGATAATTCCGGCAGAGTTTTTTTGTTAACCTAAATTGCACCTTTTATGAGAAGAATTTTATTTTTTGTTGAGGCCACATTCGTTGCTGCTCTGTTTGCTTCCTGCACGAAGGAAGCATCGCTGCCTGCCGACAGCGGCGCAGTTGGCCGGAACAGACGGGCCACCGCATC
>JAISSS010000092.1 GCA_031272965.1 Bacteroidales bacterium
GCCTTGCCATTAAAGGGAAGACCAAACTCGCAGGGGAAAATCGCAAACCAAAGGCGACAACCAAGGATTTTATACGTTCTTTGAAATGGAGAGAGAATTTATAGGGGAAAGGTACAAAACTTTTTGATACCTGCAAATAATTTGTCGAAAGAAGACAGAAAAAAGATAAAACTTGCTACCGGTTGGGAACGCGGGGCGGATGGATTTTTTTCTGCCATTTTACATGGTTTACCGGACAGCAATAAAAAATAATCTGCGAAAATCCGTCCAATGGACATTTTGATTAAAAACTGTCTCTGATTCCCCCTTTTATATTGAAATTTTTACTACCTTTGCGCCTTAATTTATAAGGAACAATTTCAAGACGATGAGCGATAAGTTTCAGGAATACAGGAAATTGGATTTAGCGCAGGTTAACAGCGACGTACTGCGACAGTGGGAATCCGACGACACGTTTCACCAAAGTATCACAACGCGCGAGGGCAAGCCGACGTATGTGTTCTATGAGGGGCCGCCGTCAGCCAACGGAATGCCGGGCATTCACCACGTAATGGCACGTGCCATCAAGGATACATTTTGCCGCTACAAGACCATGAAAGGGTTTCGCGTACACCGCAAGGCCGGTTGGGACACTCACGGATTGCCGGTGGAACTCGGCGTCGAAAAGACATTGGGAATTACCAAAGACGACATAGGCAAAAGTATCTCGGTGGAAGACTACAACCGCGCCTGCCGTACCGAGGTGATGAAATATACTCGTGAATGGGAAGAACTCACGCGGCTGATGGGGTATTGGGTCAACATGGACGCCCCTTACATCACTTACGATAACCGCTACATTGAATCGGTGTGGTGGTTGCTGAAACAGCTGTACGGCAAAGGCCTTCTTTACAAGGGCTACACCATTCAGCCTTACTCGCCTGCGGCGGGAACCGGCCTTAGTTCGCATGAGCTGAACATGCCCGGCTGCTATCGCGACGTGAAAGACACCACCTGCGTGGCAATGTTCCGGCTGACACCCGACGCTGAAGCGCGGACAGTCGGCGGTATGCCCGCAATGCCGCTCTATTTTCTCGCATGGACAACGACCCCCTGGACACTGCCGTCAAATACCGCGCTGTGCACAGGTCCCAACATTGATTATGTGCTGGTACGGACGCAGAACCCCTATTCAAAGAGCGAAGTTGGCGTCATCCTTGCCGAAAATCTGCTGGGAAGTGTGCTTGGAAAGAACGAATATGAAATCCTGAGGCGCTTTAAAGGCGCTGATTTAGCCGGACTGCGATATGAACAACTGTTCTCCTGGGCAACCCCTGACGGCGACGCTTTCCGCGTTATCACCGGCGACTTCGTTACTACCGAAGACGGTACCGGAATCGTGCATATCGCCCCGACTTTCGGCGCCGACGACGACCGCGTGGCAAAGCAGAACAATATAGCCCCCATGATGTTTATCGACCGCAACGGCAAGAAAGTTCCTATGGTCGATTTAACAGGTAAATATTTCAATATCAGCGATTTGGATGACAGTTTCGTCAAATCGAACATCAACCCGTCCCAGTATGGGCAGTGGGAAGGCCGTTTTGTGAAGAACGACTACGACAGCAGGCTGACCGCCGCCGACACCACACTCGACATTGACATCTGCATGGATTTAAAGGCGCGGGGCTTGGTCTTCAAAATCGAAAAGCATACGCACAGCTACCCGCATTGCTGGCGCACCGACAAACCGGTACTGTATTACCCGCTCGACAGCTGGTTTATACGTACCACCGCAGTCAAGGCACGGCTCATTGAGCTGAACAGCACCATTAACTGGAAACCTAAATCAACCGGTTCGGGACGATTCGGCAACTGGCTCGAAAATCTGGTTGACTGGAACCTGAGCCGCTCGCGGTTTTGGGGAACGCCGCTGCCAATATGGCGCAGTGAAGACGGTAGCGAAGAAAAGTGCATCGGCTCGGTGGAAGAGCTGTATGCCGAAATCGAAAAATCGGTCGCTGTCGGCATAATGTCCGAAAACCCGCTCAAGGATGCGACTAATGGCGCCACATTCGTGCCGGGCGATTTCAGCAAGAACAATTACCAAAAAATAGACCTGCACCGTCCCTATGTTGACAGCATTGTGCTGGCGGGCAGCAACAATCAGCCACTCTACCGTGAGCCTGACCTGATTGACGTGTGGTTCGATTCGGGTGCTATGCCGTATGCACAGCATCATTACCCCTTTGAAAACAGCGCTCTCTATTGCCCCGGTGATGCGAAGAGCGTATTTCCCGCTGACTTCATCGCCGAAGGCGTTGACCAGACACGCGGATGGTTCTTCACCCTGCATGCCATAGCCACGATGATAAGCGATTCCGTGGCCTTCCGAAATATCGTGTCAAATGGCCTGGTGCTTGACAAGTTCGGCAACAAGATGTCGAAACGGCTGGGCAATGCTGTTGACCCGTTCATCACCATCCAAAAATACGGCGCAGACCCCGTACGATGGTACATGTTGACCAATGCACAGCCCTGGGACAATCTGAAATTCGACGAAACAGGCATCGACGAGGTATGTCGCAAGTTTTTCGGTACGCTTTACAACACTTACGGCTTCTTCGCACTGTATGCAAACATTGACGGCTTCCGCTATTCGGAACCGGATGTGCCGATTGCAGAGCGTCCCGAACTCGACCGCTGGGCGCTGTCGCTGCTCAATACCCTGATTGCCGACGTTGACGAGGCGCTGGCCGACTACGAAGTTACCCGCGCAGGACGCGCTATTGCCACCTTTGTAATGGAAAACCTCAGTAACTGGTTTGTGCGACTGAGCCGCAAACGCTATTGGGGTGGCAAGATGGATGCAGACAAGCTGTCGGCTTACCAGACGCTTTACACATGCCTTGTTACGGTAGCGAAACTTATGGCGCCAATTGCCCCATTCTACGCTGAAAGGCTCTATGCCGACCTCAACAGCGTAACCGGACGCGACCGCACAGGCAGCGTACATTTGGCCGACTTCCCCGCGTCAACTGCCACGCTGATTGACAAAAACTTGGAGCAACGCATGGAACTTGCCCAGCGTGCCTCTTCAATGATTCTTGGACTGCGGCGCCGCGAAAAGCTGAAAGTACGCCAGCCTTTGGCAAAAATCATGGTGCCCGTGCTGAACAGCCGCTTCAGGGAACAGCTGGAAGCCGTCGAAACTATCATCCTTTCGGAGGTCAACGTGAAAGCGCTGGAATATCTGACCGATTCCACCGGCATCATCAGCAAGCGTATAAAGCCCAATTTCAAGGCCTTAGGCCCAAAATACGGCAAAATAATGAAGCAAATTGCCGCCCGCATCGCCGGATTCTCACAACAGGACATCGCACAGCTGGAAAGCACGGCATCGCTACAGTTTACCATCGAAAGCGAACCCGTTACGCTGACCATCGACGACGTGGAAATCACTACCGAAGACATCCCCGGATGGCTTGTGGCTACCGAAGGTGAACTGACCATCGCCCTTGATGTAAACATCACGCCCCAGCTGAAAGAAGAAGGCATCGCCCGCGAATTTGTCAACAAAATCCAGAACCTCCGTAAAGACAGCGGTTTTGAAGTTACCGACCGTATAGTAACGCTAATCAGCCGCAACGACTTCTATAATGAGGCCGTCGCCAACTTCCGGGACTACATTTGCAGCCAGACCCTGGCCGCTGACCTGCAACTGCTTGACGAATTGCCCGAACCGGGACACGCTGTGGAAATTGATACTGATATTATTGCTTCAATTTTAATTAAGAAGAAGTGATTTTTTTGGAAGAATCGAAAAAAATAGTAGAAAATTGCAGCCCGTATTAAAAAAAGTAGTAATTTCGGCGTTTTAAATTTGAAACCATGGAAAATCGAGTAAGATATTCTGATGCAGAATTAGAGGAATTTAAAGAAATTATCCTCGCAAAATTAGAGAAGGCTCGTCGCGATTACGAGCTTTACAGGAGCGCTTTGACCCAGAGCGATGAGAACGATACGCAGGACACCTCGCCCACCTTTAAGGTGCTGGAAGAGGGCGCCGCCACGCTCTCGCGCGAAGAAGCTGGCAAGCTGGCCCAACGGCAGTTGAAGTTCATCGGGCACCTGCAGGCCGCACTCACCCGCATTGAGAACAAAACCTATGGAATATGCCGCGAAACGGGTGAGCTGATTTCCAAAGAGCGCCTGCGGGCAGTTCCGCATACCACGCTTAGCATTGACGCAAAAATAAAGCAAAAATAGGCATTTATGACCAAATTACAGAAGGCGCTGCTTGTTATCCTGCCGCTTCTCGTGGCAGACCAGGCGCTGAAAATATGGATTAAGACCCACATGATGCTCGGCGAAGACTTCTCCGTCTTCGGCAATTGGTTCCTCATTCATTTTGTGGAAAACAACGGCATGGCGCTGGGGCTGGAATTTGGCGGCGGCGCTTTCGGAAAAATCTTCCTGAGTCTGTTCCGCATCGTTGCGGTGGCCGCAATCGGATGGTATTTGGTACGGCTATCACGGCGGGAGGATATACCCGCCGGATTCGTAATCTGTGTGGCGCTGATTTTCACCGGCGCAGTTGGGAACATCATCGACAGCGCTTTTTATGGTCTCATTTTCACCGAAAGCTGGGGACAGATAGCCACCATATTCCCCGAACAGGGCTATGCCTCATTCCTGCACGGAAAGGTCGTGGACATGCTCTATTTCCCCCTGATAGAGGGACATTATCCCGCATGGTTCCCGCTCATTGGCGGCGACGAGTTCCTCTTCTTCCGGCCTGTCTTCAATATCGCCGATTCGTGTATCACTGTCGGGATACTGAGTATCATCTGCTTTTACTGGACAACTTTCAGTAAATTGGAATTTACAAAGTCAGAAAAAACGAACTGAAGTTCATTATGAGACGATTGCTGCTTTCGGCTGCCGCTTTTCTGCTCCTCGGAACGCTGTATGCTTCCGGCAGCGCTCATGGCAAAGTCAAATTCGCTTTTCTCACTGACATTCATCTGTCGCCGAATACTGCCTCCGAAAGAAACCTTTTGCAGATTGTCGCCGAAATCAATGCTGCCCAGTATGACTTCACTATAGTTACCGGAGACCTGACTAATACAGGCTCCGATGCGGAACTTAACGCCGTAAAAGCCGCTCTGGACGGACTTGTAAAGCCTGTTCATGTAATTTCAGGCAATCACGAAACCAACTGGTCGGAAAGCGCCTGCATGACCTTTAACAGGCTTTGGGGCGATGACAAATTCGTCTTTGAATATGGAGGATATGCCTTTGTCGGCCTGAGTACCGGCCCGTATATGAAGATGGGCAACGGTCATGTCCGCGAAGAAGACGTCTATTGGTTGGACGGACAACTGAAAAGCCTTACTGCATCCGGCAAGCCGATAATCTTTGCCGCCCACTATCCCATGAATGACGATTTAGACAACTGGTTCAAAATAACAACTCTGCTAAAGCGCTATGGCGTGAAAGCCGATTTGTGCGGCCATGAACACCGTATTTCGTTGCATAATTTTGACGGTATTATCGGCCTCATGGGACGACCAACCGTCAATAACGGCTACAACATTATAACTCTGGAAAACGATAGCCTGTATTTCGCGCAGAAAAAAACTGGAACTCCCGAAATAAGCCTCTTTGCGCGTTTCAGTCTGAACAACAATGACATAATAAAAAATTTACCGGTAACACCACGCCCTGATTATTCCATTAACAGTCAATATCAGGTTGAAATTACGGAAATTACAGATTCTGCATCTATTTATACCGGAATTGCTACGATTGGTAACAGTATTTTTTACGCTAATTCACGGGGAGAGCTCATCGCCGGAGACGCCCAAAATTCAAAAAAATGGAAACTTCTTTGGAAACGACAAATTGCAGGGCCGGTTTATTCTACGCCGGTGGCATTAAAAAATACTGTAATCACCGGAACTGTTGACGGGAAACTACAGGGCTTCAACGCTAAAACTGGAACACTGAAATGGTCTCTCAAATATACTGCGCCGATTATTGCCGATGGCGCCTGCGATGGAAAATACCTCTATGCAGGCATCGGTTCATCTATGTGTAAAATAGACGTAAAAACGGGACAGCAACTCTGGAAAAGCGATGTCGCTTCCGGTTACTTGCAGGGGAAACCGGCAATCGGCACCAATTGCATAGTGTTTGGCGCATGGGACGGGCATCTGTATTGTATAGATAAGAACACCGGAAAACTGCTGTGGAAATGGGATAATGGCAAATCATCGCAGGTGCTGTTTTCCCCCGCAAATGTGGTGCCCGCACTTAGCGATGACAAAGTGTTTATCGTGGCACCTGACCGCTACATGACTGCCCTCGACATAATAACCGGCAAAACCCTGTGGCGCACCAATCAATATACCGTCCGCGAATCAATGGGAATGTCGGCCGATGGCACAACCATTTACGCCAAGACCATGCAGGACACGGTGATAGCTGTCCCTGTGACGCCGGACGTGTTCCGGACAGACTGGAAAATTGACGCCGGATTCGGCTATGAGCACAATCCATGCCCCATTGTTGAACATGCCGGAATAATATATGCCGGTGGAAAAGACGGGCTGTTAGTGGCCATCAACAGGGATACTCATTCCATAAAATGGAAGCATAAATGCGGCAACTCGGCCATCAACAAAATCACGCCCGACGCCAAAAACGGCGGCGTATGGGTTACCCTCATTGAAGGAAAAGTTCTACACATTAAATAAATAACTGAATATGAAGAATTTATTCATTGCTGCCTGCTTTTTGCTGACCGCAAGCCGCTTGCTTGCCTGCACATCTGCAATATTTACCGGAAAAGTTACCGCTGATGGCCGTCCGTTGCTGTGGAAAAACCGCGATACTGACGACGAAAATAATCGCATTGAGTTCTTTTCCGGTAAAAAATACGATTTCCTGGCGCTCGTCAATAGTGGCGACAAGAGCGGCGCCGCATGGACAGGAGTGAACAGCACAGGATTTGCCATTATGAACACGGCTTCCTATAATCTGAAAGACGACAAGTCGAAAGCACAGGATAACGAAGGCGTTCTTATGTATAAAGCACTGGGAGAATGTAGTACGCTGGCTGATTTTGAACGCTTTTTAGACAAATTCCCGCGTCCTATGGGGGTGGAAGCCAACTTCGGTGTCATTGACGCTAATGGCGGCGCAGCATATTACGAGGTGAATAATGTTAAATGGACGAAAATAGACGCCAACGACCCGAAAATCGCCCCCCATGGCTATCTCGTTTATACCAACTTCTCTTATACCGGCCGCCACGACGCGGGAATGGGCTACGTCCGCTTTCAGACGGCTACCGAACTCATCGCACGGCAAGCGCCTCTGCATAATTTTACCCCTCACAAAATATTCTCAACCCTGTCGCGCTCGTTCTATCACTCAATTTTGGGAACCGATTTGCTAAATGCCGCGTTCTCCCCGGAAAATGCCACAGGATGGGCTATTGACCAGGATTATATTCCGCGCCGCATAACGATGTCTGCTGTGGTGATTCATGGCGTAAAGCCCTCCGAAAATCCCGAAATGACAACAATGTGGACAGTATTGGGATACCCGCCGGTTGGTATTGCGGTTCCTCTCTGGGTGAAAGCCGGACCCCGCCAGCCCGCATCGGTCATGAAGTCGGATTCAACCAATCATGCTGTTCTGTGCGATTATGCGCTGACCCTGAAACGAAACGTATTCCCGATTATGCGTGGTAACGGCAATAAATATCTGTATTTCAATGCCTTGTATAACCATGCCGGTACAGGATACATGCAACAGTTAGCGCCGATAGAAGCAGCCATCGCCAAATCCTTTGAACCGTATATTGAAAAATGGCGCATATCCGGACTCAATACGGCAGAACTACATTCCCTGAATCTCAGCATGGACACCTTACTACATAAAACATACCGGAATTTGATAAACTGTTCGTCTGAACCTTGATTTTCTATAGATTCCTGTGATTTTCAGATTTTTTAGCACACGGATTGGCAGATTCTCACAAATTTGAAGAGTAGCAAGGGCCATATTTAGATGTAGAGGCGCACGGTTGTACATCCCCGCATGCAACTTTTAATATTTACGATTATTCCGGCAGGAACCCGTATTCATACACTTTCGGTTCAATCTTTTTTGCAAGTGCGTCGAGTGCATTACCCAGAGTATCAATGAGTTCGTTATATATTTTATCTTTTGAACTATTGTTCATTTTACCTTTCTCGTCGCGTCCCTGAAAGTGCTCGCGGATGTCGTAGAGCGCCGCATTGACATTGCAGCCGGGCTGCCGATGATAATACTGCCACAATTCGCGTCCGGCGGCGAAAACAGCGGTAGCTTCGGGCGAAAATTTGCGTCTGCCATGCTCTTCCACTTCAAGCTGTTCAAAGAGGCAGGTATATCCATGATGCCCGGATTTGACGGCAAAATCTATCTTCTCCGGAATCGACGCGCAGTCGAACTTGGGGAAGAAGCGTCGCGCAATCTTGCTCTTGAGTCCTTCTTCC
Source organism: Bacteroidales bacterium (assembly GCA_031272965.1). Taxonomy (GTDB): domain Bacteria; phylum Bacteroidota; class Bacteroidia; order Bacteroidales; family Prolixibacteraceae; genus JAISSS01. The sequence goes on from JAISSS010000092.1 coordinate 8,532, forward strand.
TGTATGTTGCCGCAGTTCATTATTGAGATTATCCCGAAACAAAGTTACATGTATTTTCTTAAATCATACACGAGATGGATAAAAATTTCTTCAAAAATCACAAGCAGATTGTGTATTTATCAACTGTGTTATCAATTATTCTATATTTATTTACGTATTATTTACGTAATACGAATGCTCTTTATCTATGGGGATTCTATAAAATCCGCATTAATGCAGGCGGACCATGCAAGTTTTGAGCTGTTCATTGTCTCGAAGCGAATTTGTAATACTGTAATCAGCCAGTCGCAAATCCTGCCGACCGTAAATTAAAGTCTGTGAGATGCCGAAAAAGAGAAAGACATGTCAATTTTTAACATTCAGATAACGTTTATAAGACCCGTATTGTGATTATTTTTGTGGAACTAAAGTAACCAATAGTTCATAATAAAATTTTAGCGAATTGCACAAAAGTTTAAATATTTGTTTAATGGCTAATTTTTTTAGCGATAAAAATAGTTTTTTTAGCGATAAAAATAGTTGTTTATATATAAATTCAGTTAGAAAAATGAATTTTAGCCAAATTACAGTTCAAAATAAAATCCTGTCTTTTCAAGTTCATTATAACGGTCTTTATTGAAGCTATATAGCTTTGGAGCGCGGTTTGGGGCACCCCGCTGTAGCTCATGAAGGTCGAGCAGTAAACCGTACCCCAATATTTTCTTTCGGAAGTTGCGGTTATCTAATTTCGTCTGTAATATTACCTCATACAGGCGATGCAGCTCCGGCATGGTGAATTTCTCTTCAAGCAGTTCAAATCCTATCGGCTGGTACCTGATTTTTTTGCGGAGCCGCTCTAAGGCCGTATCTACGATGCGGTTGTGGTCGAAAGCAAGAAGCGGGACACGTTCAACAGAAAACCAATTGATGTCGTCCATATCAATACCCGCGTATGCCAGATAGTCTGACTGTTTGGCTAATGCATAATAGGCTATGGAAATAATATGCCCGCGCGGGTCGCGTCCGGCTTCTGTGAATGTGAACAGTTGCTCCATGTAGATGTCTTCAAGGCCGGTCTCTTCCCAGACCTTGCGCCGAATACAGACGTCGGCATCGTCATGGGAATCCATTAACCCACCAGGCAATGCCCATAGGCCGGAAAATGGCTCCGTGTCGCGCCGTACTAACAGCACTTTTAACTCTCCGCTTTCAAATCCGAAAACTACGCAATCTGTCGCTACAAATAATGACTGTACCGTAGAATTATGTTCTGAATATTCCATCACAATATTGTATTAATAACGAAAACAAAGTAACACATTATTTTGTTTCATATCTCAATAAAAATACAAATTTTACCCCAATGTTAAAATTAAGAGTAATCGTAAATTAAACACTAAGCCACAATCGAGTAATAAGAAAACAAAGCAGTTTTCTTCCTGCTTCGATAAAGTAATCCCTCCTGCCCCCTGACACCGCCCAAAGAATCGAACAAAATATGAAACAGGCAATCGCCGCGCCGCAGTCGCCGCAAAAAGCTACGGACAGCTGCCCAATTACATTCAGCGCCTCGTATCCGAAATACTGTACCCAAAAGTTCCGTGGCAGCAAATTCTCCGGCAACTCCTCGTTTAAACCACCTTTCGGAACAGTCATCAACATCGACTGAAACCTGACAACATTCAATTAACCCCCAAGAGATATTAACTTTAAAAATCATAACATCATGGAAGATTTAACATTAGCCATGAACGGCACAAAATGTGAGGTTACTTTGGCGATGCGTTTGATGCCGCCGATGACCACGAACCCAAGCACTATGGCCATTATTGCGCCAGTCGGGGCTTTATTGATTCCGAAGGAGGCATATACGGAATTGGCAATGGAGTTTATTTGGGGTAAACTGCACAGCCCCTGCCAACCTGTCATCGCGGCACCCGCAAGGGGCGCACGGAGCATTACGCCCGTCATTGCGGGCTTGACCCTACCACCCCGTCATTGCGGGCTTGACCCGCATGGTGCACTACGCCCGTCATTGCGGGCTTGACCCGCAATCTCCTGTCTGCACTGTGATTCATATGATTTGTCTGATTGCCATGATTGTTTCACTACCAAGGGCACAAAGAAAGACTCCTTATTGTTCCAATCTCCCTTAGTAGCCAAAATTGTCATCATAGACATCCCTTATTC
>JAISSS010000009.1 GCA_031272965.1 Bacteroidales bacterium
TACAACAACCTATTCATTCCCGCCAATCCTGACGAGAAACAGCATTACGGCTTCCCTGTTTACAGCCGCGATTCCTACCCCTCGTGGGCTGCCGGAAATGCCTACTACGGCGTTGCACAACCGAAAGCGGACGAAAAAAACACTATTTTGAAACCCGACGTCAACCCCTCGTTCAAACTCGAAGAGAAAGGCAACGAGGTATATGTTTCTTTTGATTTACAGGGCTTTAACGACTTTATAACGTCCCTAATTACAACCGAAACGCTCGGCAAGGCAAAGTTCCCGAAAGAGGCATACGAGCAACCCGATGGCGCCCCCATAATGTTCAACATTGACTATCATGGCAATACCCGCTCGCAAACGCCCGCGCCCGGTCCTTTCGAGCGCTCCAAAACCGGCGCAAACAGTTTCAGGGTTTGGTGAGGTGAATATTTTTATTGCAGTTCAAACTTTATTTCATGGCAAAACAGAAAACCACAAACGACGAGCCGCTTGAGAAGCGACTGTGGAAGGTGGCGGCAGACTGCGGAAAATAAAAAATCAGATAGTTTTGATTAGGTGTCGCAACTGTCTGATTTTCAATTCTGTCGGGGCGAAAGGATTCGAACCTTCGACCCCCTGCTCCCAAAGCAGGTGCGCTAGCCGGACTGCGCCACGCCCCGAAAATTGCGTGGCAAAGGTAGTTATTTTCACGATACCGGTGCTATGGGGGGGCAAATTCTGTGGGGTGTGGCATAATAAAGTTAGTTTTCATAACTTTGTGTTAAGTTTATTATGCTGTTTTTTCATATCTAAAAAATCACTACTTTTGCAGTCGTTTTTAAAGAATATAATTGATGGTAACGTTTAAGAATCCGGAATATTTCTGGTTATTGGCGCTCATATTGCCGATGCTGACGTGGTATATACTTCGATACCGGCGGTTGGAAGCTGCGGTGCAGTTTTCATCGTTTTTAGGGTTGGGCGCTATTGGGACGGGCTGGAAGCGCTGGTTGCGGCACTTGCCCTTTGCCTTGTATCTGACTGGCATTGCAGGGTTATCGGTTGCTCTGGCACGTCCGCAGAGTTCCAAGCGGTGGGAAAATGTAACTACTGAGGGCATAGATATTGTCATTGCTTTAGACATATCGTCGTCGATGCTGGAGGCTGATTTTAACCCTAACCGGCTCGAGGCGGCCAAGAACGTGGCGGTGCAGTTCATCGCAGGGCGGCCTAACGACAATATAGGGCTGGTAGTATTTGCCGGCGAGAGCTTTACGCAATGCCCGCTGACCACTGACCATGCGACACTGTCGAACCTGTTCGGCGCTGTATATCCGGGCGTGTTGGAAGACGGCACTGCCGTCGGTAACGGCCTGGCCACAGCCGTGAGCCGTCTCAAAGACAGCGAGGCTATCAGCAAGGTCATCATTCTGCTCACCGACGGCGAGAACAACCGCGGCGAGGTAGCTCCGCTCAGCGCGGCCGAAATCGCCAAAACATTCGGCATCCGCGTCTATACTATCGGGCTGGGCAGTTACCGCCCCGACGTGAAAATCGACGAGAACACGCTCACCGAAATATCGAAAATCACCGGCGGACAATATTTCAGGGCAACAAATAATAATAAATTAACAAGTATATATCAGGAAATAGACAAACTCGAAAAGTCAAAAATCGAAGTCAGCGAGCGGCAACACATTGACGAGGAATACCGGCCGGTGGCGCTCATCGCCGGAATAGTCCTCACTTTGGGGCTGCTACTGCGTATTACAGTCTTTAAAAGCATACCATAACTAATAATGAATAATAGTTTATAATGGATAAGATATTCAGATTTGCAGACAGGGAATATTTCTGGGCGTTCCTGTTGATAGCCCTGCTCATTGTCCTCTTTGCCGTGATGCGGATTTTTCGGCGCCGTGCCATGTTGCGGTTCATGAGTGCGGGGATGTGGAAAGAACTCGCCCCTGATGTGAGCGACCGGCGTCCGTACATGAAATTCGTGCTGTGGGTATTGGCGCTGGCCGCTATCGTGCTGGCGCTGGCGCGTCCCCAATTCGGCAGCAAAATGATAACCGAAAAGCGGAGAGGCGTAGAGCTGATTATCGCCCTCGACGTATCCAATTCCATGATGGCCGAAGACATCCAGCCAAACCGTCTGGAACGTGCCAAACGCGCTATCAATCAGTTAGTTGACAATCTCAGCGACGACCAGATAGGCCTCATCGTCTTTGCCGGCAACGCCTACACGCAGTTGCCGATAACTTCCGACTATTCATCCGCAAAGCTGTTCCTCTCGGCTATATCCACCGGCATGATGCCACGACAGGGAACGGCCATCGGCGCGGCCATAAATCTGGCAACCAACTCTTTTAACCCTCAATTTACCGGTAATAAGGCTATCATCGTAATCACCGACGGCGAAAATCACGAAGACGATGCGGTCGGCATGGCTACCGCCGCCGCCGAAAAAGGAATCGTTGTACATACCATCGGAATGGGACTGCCGGAAGGCGCGCCAATCCCCATAGTCGAGAACGGCAGTAAAGGCTACATGAAGGACAAAAAAGGCGAGGTAGTGATTACCCGCCTCGACGAGAACATGCTGCAACAAATTGCCGCCGCCGGAAAAGGCGTGTATGTCCGCGCCAATAATGCCCAGGTCGGACTGACAACCCTGTTCAGCGAAATCAACAAGATGGAAGACGCCGAACTGCTCGCCGAATCCTATGCCGAATACAACGACATCTATCAATGGTTCCTCGCTCTCGCAACGGCGCTTATCCTGCTCGATTTCCTGCTGCTGGAACGCAAAAACAAGTACCTCAAAAACATTAATCTGTTTGAATAATTATATACTTATGTTTAAAATAAACAATATGAAAATACTGAAAGTAACCCGCGCAGGTCTGTGCGCCGCCTGCCTGACACTGACCGTGCTGACCGCGACAGCTCAAAATGAGCGAAAGTTTGTCAGAGAAGGCAACCGCATCTATGAACAGGCGCTGGCGGACACCACCAACCATGACACGCTGGCTTTCAGCAACGCCGAAGTAGAATACCGCAAAGCGCTGGCCAAAAATCCCGCCGAACAGAAATGGAACTTCAATCTGGGCAACTCCCAGTTCCGCCAGGGACACGCCCGGGAGGCCGCCTCCACCTTCGCCGAAGTAGCCCGAAACAGCGAAAACCCCACAAACAAGGCCAGCGCCTACTATAATATGGGCAACTCTCTGCTGGCCGACCAAAAACTCGACGAAAGCATCGAGGCCTACAAAGATGCCCTGCGCCGAACCCCCTCTGACCCCGCCGCAAAATATAACCTGCTGTATGCCATGAAAATGAAACAGCAGCAACAACAGCAACAACAACAACAACAACAACAAGACCAGAATAAAGACGAAGAAAAAGACCAGGATAAGGAAAAAGACCAGCAGCAAAATAAGGACAATAAGGACGACCAGAATAAGGATAAAGACAGCCAGCAACAGCAACAGCAACAGCCGAAAATATCGCAGGAAGATGCCGCGCAAATATTGAAGGCTTTACAGAACAACGAGGAAAAAATCCGTGAGAAGATGGAAAAAGCGCAGGTTGAACACGACAGGAAAACCGACAAAGACTGGTAATAATTATCGAACTATGACAAGAAAACGTAAAGAATCACCCGTCATTGAGAATGTTGAAGTGGTCGATATCGGCACGGAAGGCAAGGCTGTGGCCCGCATCGGCGATGGCTTTGTGGTGTTCGTGGCCAACACGGTGCCGGGCGACATCATAGACCTGCAGATACTGCGGAAGCGGTCGAACTATGCCGAAGGTCGGATGGTGCGGCTTGTGCAGCCCTCCCCCGACCGCGTCCCCCCATTCTGCACACACTTCGGCGTGTGCGGCGGCTGTAAATGGCAATATCTGACATACGAAAAACAGCTGGAATTTAAGCAACGGCAGGTCGCAGCCCAGCTTGCCCACATCGGGAAACTCGAACTCCCCGAAATAATGCCGATTATGGCGTCCCCACAGAACCGCTTCTACCGCAACAAGCTGGAGTTCAACTTCTCAAACCGCCGGTGGCTTAATCGCAACGAACTCGGCACCGAACCCGAACAGCCCAATGCACTGGGGTTCCACTTCCCCGGAATGTTCGACAAGATTGTGGACATCCGGTTCTGCTGGCTACAGCCATCCCCCTCCAACGAGGTGCGCGACTTCATCCGCGACTACGCATTAGAACACCGGCTCGAATTTTTCGACCTGCGTGCACAAACCGGATTCCTGCGGAACATGTTCGTTCGCACATCTCCTTTCGGAAATATGCTCATAATGTGCTTCTTCCGCGACGACAGAGAACCGCGCGAGGCCCTGCTGCAGGCTGTCGCAGACCGCTTCCCCCAACTGACATCCATCGTCTATATCATCAACGACAAAGCTAACGACACCATCACCGACCGCGACGTGCATCTCTTCAAAGGCGACGACCATATCATCGACAGGATGGAGAACCTGAGCTTCAAAATAGGACCGAAAAGTTTCTACCAGACCAACCCCGAGCAGGCGCTGGAAATGTACCGTGTCGTGCGCGACTTCGCCGGTCTCACAGGCCGGGAAACGGTATATGACCTCTACACCGGCGCCGGAACTATCGCCAACTTCCTCGCCGGACAAGCCGCCAAAATCATCGGCGTTGACTATGTGCCGGAAGCTATCGAAGACGCCAAACTCAATGCCAGATTCAACCATATTGAACATGCACTGTTCTTTGCGGGCGACATGAAAGACGTCCTCACCGCCGACTTCATCCGCGAACACGGCGCCCCTGACGTGCTCATCACCGACCCGCCCCGCGCCGGAATGCATCCCGATGTGGTGAACACTATCCTCAACGCCGCCCCACCCCGCATAGTCTATGTCAGCTGCAACCCCGCAACTCAGGCACGCGACCTCGCCATGATGAAAGACCGCTACGCCGTCGCCAAAGTACAGCCGGTGGACATGTTCCCCCACACTCACCACGTCGAAAATATCGTGCTGCTAACCCGTCTTAACGGCTGAGCTTCTTTACCGCTTCTTCCACAATGCGGCGGATAGAGACGGCAGGGATGCTGTCAAGCGGGATGTCGGCAGGCCGGAAGAACAGTATTTCGGAGATGTCATCCATCGGCGTCAGCGCGTCAAGCGATTTCAGTTCCACGAAAAAAGCTATGTCTATGGTATAGACGGTGAGGCCGGAGAACGGATATTCGTTAGGGAAGGAGAGGAAGAACTCGGCGCGGGCTACGTCGGCGCCGAGTTCTTCTTTCAGCTCGCGGGTCAAGGCATGCTCGACCGTTTCGAGCGGGTCCACAAAACCGCCGGGCAAATCGAGCATCCCCCGAAAAGGTTCCACTGCGCGCCGGGTCAGCATAAGCCGTCCGAGCGGGTCAACTATCAGCGCAGCGACCGCCGCAGAGGCATTAAACCAGTAGGTGAAATCACAGCTGCGGCAATGCTTGGCACGGCCATATACCGTGTCAAAGCGGGCAGCGCCACAGCGGGGACAATAACGGAAAACCTCAGTGGGGGGCGCCATACGCTCAGATAATCTTCATCTCTTTGAGCCACGTAATAAAGAGCGACGGCCATGCCGTTACCGGCTTGGTTTTGTCCTTCATGCCGAAGCCGTGTCCCCCATGCTGATAAATGTGCAGCTCGGCCGGTATATTATGCTGCTTCAGTGCCATATAAAAGCGTATAGAGTTAAGCGGGTTCACAGTGCTGTCGTCATCAGAGAGGATGAAGAACACGGGAGGGGTGCGGTCAGTAACCTGCAGCTCGTTGCAGAAGCGCGAGACCGTTTTCCAGTCGTGGGTTTTTCCGATGAGGTTTTCGCGGGAGCCGATATGTCCGAGGCTTTCGTCAAAGCTGATAACCGGATAGAGCAGCAGCATGAAGTCGGGGCGGCTACTCAGGCGGGCTATTCCGGCGCTGTTGGGATTGCCCTCGTCAAAGTGCGTTCCGGCGGTGGAGGCGAGGTGCCCGCCGGCTGAGGCCCCGGCAATGCCCACCCTGTCTGGCTTGATGCCCCATTCTGCGGCTTTCGAGCGGACGAAGCGGATTGCCTGCAACGCATCGCTAAGCGGCACTTCCGCGTTGCCGTAAGGAAGCCTGTATTTCAGCACAATTCCGGCGATGCCCTGCGACTTGAGGAACTTGGCAATGTCGTGCCCCTCGTGTTCGATGGCCTCAATCCAATAGCCCCCGCCAGGGCAGATAACCACTGCGGCGCCGGTGTTGTTCTTCTTTTCGGGAAGATATACGTACAGCTCCGCTTCGGTGATGTTTTCAATCCGCAACAAGCCGTCATTTGTGGACTTCTCAGGGCCGGGCGCCTCGCTTTTGTTAGGGGCGCCGTCCGGCCATAATTTGAACGTCTGGCAGTCCTGCGCCACCCCCTGCAATGTGGCCACACAGAACAGCGCGCTTATCAGCACGAATATTAAAAATCTTTTCATCTTCAAAAAAACTTAATCATTTTTGGCCGTAAAGATACGAAATTTTTAAACTTCGCACTTTATTCTCATTTTTCTTTGCGCGTTATCAATGATTTTTGTATTTTCGCGGCGAAAACTTTGCGCTAATGTAAAGTTGAACTAAAACAGGACATTATGATATCAAATGAACTGGATACCATGGACAGTGTAACCGGCGGGAATCCGGCGGTTACGGAGGATGCGCAGCAAACCAGCGCGTCTGAAGTTACGGTTAATAAACCGGAACCGGAATCGGTTGCAGCGGTTACTGTGCCGGATGCGTCAGCAACGGCTATGCCCGAACCGGAAATCAGCACGGCCACCGCGCCGCAAGACAGTGTAACAGAACCCGAAGCGCTGCAGGAATCCCTGTCTGTTGCAGCCGCGTCATCCACCGCGCCGGAACCGGACGTGGAGGCCATATCGGAACCGGCTACGGAGGCCGAACCGGAGGCCACAGCCACTTCCGAACCCGCCCCGACGGAGGAAGAACCCGACCAGGTGGCAGCCCCCGATTACGAGGCCGAAATTCAGCGCTATGAGCCGGAAGAAAAAACCGACTATGCCAACTTCTCGGAAGCCCAACTGATTAAGGCAATGAGCGACCTCATCGCCATCGCCCGCGATTCGGACACTGACATCCGCGAAAACGTCGAACAAATTAAACGCTGCTTCAGCGAAAAACATAAGGCAAATGTCGCCCTGGAACTGAAAAAGTATCTCGAAAATGGCGGCGACGAGGCCGATTTCGTGTCAGAACTCGAAGTATATGAGGACGACATGAAAAACCTGCTCCGCGAATACCGCCAAATGCGCGGCGACGTGGCCAAACTGCAGGACGAAGAACGCGACCGAAACCTGCAGCTGCGCTACGAACTCATCGAGCAAATCAAGGGATTAGTTAACAGCCCGAAAGTGTCTATCCCCAAGACCATGAAGACTTTCCGCGAGCTGCAACAGCAATGGCACGACATCGGGCCGGTGCCGACCGCAAAAATGAAAGACCTCTGGGATACATACCACCACCATGTGGAAAATTTCTACGACTTCCTGCGGATTCACCGCGACCTGCGCGAAATAGACCTGCAGAAAAACGCCGAGGCCAAACAAAATATCATCAAGAAAACGGAAGAGCTGCTCAACGAACCCTCTGTTGTAAAGTCGTTCAAAACCCTGCAAAGCTACCACGAACAGTGGCATGAAATAGGCGCCGTTCCACTAAAATACCGTACCGAACTGTGGGACCAGTTCCGCGAACTGACCGCAAAAATCAACAAACGCCACCAGGATTTCTTCGACAACCGCAAAAAAGAGGAGAAGAAACACCTCGAACACCGCAAACAGCTGTGCGAAAAAGTCGAGAAGCTGGTAGAGCAGATGCCGGAAACGATGAGCGAATGGCAAACAAAAATGAAGCAGGTACTTGCATGTCAGGATGAATGGCGCAAAATAGGCGTCGTCTCGAAAAGGGATGAAGACCGCACCTACAAACGCTTCCGACAGGCAACCGACAAGTTCTTCAATGCCCGCCATGACTTCCTCGAACTCCACAAAGAATTATTCGCAGAAAGCCTCAATCAGAAGCTCGAAATTTGCAAGAAAGCCGAAGCCATACAGGACTCTGTTGACTGGGCAAAAACCACCGCAGAATTCCTCGCCCTGCAAAAGGCATGGAAAGAGACCGCCTCACTGCCCAAAAAGCAGTCCGACCATCTCTGGCGCCGCTTCCGTGCCGCCTGCGATGCCTTCTTTAACAGGAAGGAAAAGGAGATGCCCGCTGAACAGGTAGCTGATAAATCTGCCTTTATAGCCTCCCTCAATAAAAATTTGGAAGACAAACTCGCCCTGCAACAGGAAATAGAGCAGTGTACGCCTTCCGATAATGCGGCCGATAACGAGAACATAGTGCGCGGGTTCCACAGAAAATGGCACAGCATCGGCCAGGTGCCGCGACGGGTGCAGGACGAGGTGAACAGAAACTTCCGCGAGGCCATCAACGGCCTTACCGCCCGCATGAATTTCGATGAAAAGACCCTCGACCGGCTGACACAGCAACTGTCGCAGGCGCCACGCGATAACCGCCGACGGGGCGAACCGCGCGACGCCCGCAAAGACGCCCGCAGAGACAGAGGCGGAAACAATAACATCATGACGAGATACAGCGAAAAAGAACGGCTGCGCTACGGATTAGGATGCCAACTCGAAAGAATGGAAACCGAACTCGCCCAACTCAAAAATAATATAGGATTCTTCGCCAATACCGAAAGTACACAGTCGCTCATCGAAAGCGTGAACAAAAAAATCAGCGAAACGGAAGTCAGCGTTCAAGAACTGCGCGAAAAAATCATCGCTATGGACGCCGCCGATGCCGCAGACGCTGCGGCCGCCAAAACCGCACAGCCCGCTAAAACCGGCCGACAGGGAAGGCAGGAAAAAACAGGAAAGGCACGGAAAACAGGAAAAGACAGAAATGCTGACGACAACACTAACAGTCAATCTTAACAGGTAGAAAAATGTCAACTAAATATATTTTCGTTACCGGAGGCGTTACTTCATCGCTGGGGAAAGGCATATTGGCCTCCTCATTGGCCAAATTGCTGCAGGCACGGGGCTATTCCGTAACTATCCAGAAGTTAGACCCCTACATCAACGTTGACCCCGGCACTCTCAACCCCTACGAGCACGGCGAATGTTACGTTACCGCCGATGGGGCCGAAACAGACCTCGACCTCGGCCACTACGAGCGCTTCCTCAATGTCCGCACATCTCAGGCCAACAATGTTACTACCGGCCGGATTTACCAGTCGGTCATCAATAAGGAACGCCGCGGCGACTATCTCGGCAAAACCGTCCAGATTATCCCGCACATCACTGACGAAATCAAACGCCGCATAAAAATGCTCGGCCCAAAGCAGGGCTACGACATCGTGGTAACAGAAATCGGCGGAACAGTGGGCGACATCGAATCGCTGCCCTACATCGAATCGGTGCGCCAGCTGAAGTGGGAACTCGGCGCCAATGCCCTGGTCATTCATCTCACTCTGGTGCCATACCTGAAAGCCGCCGGCGAAGACAAGACCAAACCCACTCAACATTCCGTAAAGATGTTGCTCGAGAGCGGCGTACAGCCCGATGTGCTGGTGCTGCGTTCTGAACACAAGCTCGAATCATCAGTACGGGCCAAAGTCGCCCGCTTCTGCAATGTTGAAGAAGAAGCCGTCGTGGAATCGCGCGACGTAGCTACTATCTATGACGTGCCGAATATGATGCACGAACAGAAGTTGGACGTTACCGTGCTCAAGAAGCTCAAACTGCCCCTTCGCGAGGAGCCGAACCTCGACGCATGGAACGCCTTCCTCGACCGCCACAAACACCCCAAAGGCTCGGTAAATGTCGGACTGGTCGGCAAATACGTCGAGCTGCCCGATTCCTACAAGTCTATCTCGGAAGCGCTGGTACATGCAGGTGCCGAAAACCACGTCCACGTCAACCTGCAACTCATCCACTCCGAAAAAGTGAACGAACAGAACGCCACCGAACTGCTCGGCAACCTGCAGGGCATCATTGTGGCGCCCGGATTCGGACACCGCGGCATCGACGGCAAAATTATCGCCGTAAAATATGCCCGCGAACACAACATCCCCTTCCTGGGAATATGCCTGGGGATGCAAATCGCCGTCATCGAATATGCCCGAAACATACTCGGTATGGACGGCGCCGATTCGGTAGAAATGAACGAAAAAACAAAATATCCGGTCATCGACCTCATGGAAGGACAGAAAGGCATCACCGAAAAAGGCGGCACCATGCGGCTGGGCGAATATGCCTGCAAAATCACCGACAAAGCCTCCAACCTCTATAAAGCCTACAACAAAACCGACATCGCCGAAAGACACCGGCACCGCTACGAATTTAACAGCCAATATATCGACCGGTTCCGCGAGGCAGGAATGACCGCCACCGGAGTTAACCCTGACACTAACCTCGTGGAAGTGGTAGAGCTGCCCGCTCACCGCTGGTTCGTCGGCGTACAGTATCATCCGGAATACAGCAGTACCGTGCTTAATCCGCACCCCCTGTTCGTAGCCTTCGTTAAAGCCGTAAAACAAAAGTAACAAAGAGAAAATTTTATATGGATAAAAATTCAGTTATCGGGATGGTCCTCATATTCGTCATCCTGATAGGATTCAGTTATTTGAACAAACCCACACAAGAAGAAATTGAAGCTGCCCGTCAGCGGCAGGATTCCCTGCGACAAGTGGAGCTTGCCCTGCAACGGGAAGCCATCGCCCGCCAACATGCCGATTCGCTCGCGGCGGCACAGCCCTTACCCGTCAGCGATTCTATAGCCACCGATTCTACCGGCATCCCTGCACAGCTCACCGCCAAATACGGCGCATTTGCCAAGGCGGCCGCCGGTGAACAAAAGTTCATTATCCTCGAAAACAACCTCATGCAACTGCGCATATCCTCCAAAGGCGGACGGGTGTATTCAGTACTGCTGAAAAACTACAAAACCTTTGACGGGCGCCCGTTGCTGCTCTTCGACGGCCCCCTTAATCAGTTCGGCCTCAGCTTCTTTGCCGGAAATCGCCCCATAAATACCGGCGACCTCTATTTCTCTCCGTCTGTAAACCAGGAGACCGTTGCCATCAGCGGCCCCGAAGTGCGCCGCGGAAAAGAAGGCAACGAAAAATATAATGCGGAAAACCCCGGCGATTCGGCAACCGTCTCCATGTACCTCACAGCAGGCGACAACGCCGGAATAGAATACCGCTATACCCTGCGCCACAATTCCTACATGGTGGGCTTCGACATTAGCATCAACGGCATGGAGAAGGTGATTTCCCCGAACACACAATACCTGAACCTGCTGTGGACTACCGACTGCCCCCGCCAGGAACGCAAATCCAAACTCGGCGAAGACGCCTACACTTCCGTCAACTACAAATACCTCGACGACGACGTGGAACGCCTCTCAGAACGCAAATCGTCTTCCAAACAGCTGGAAACCCGCGTAGAATGGATAAGTTTTAAACAACTGTTCTTTAATTCGGCGCTCATCCCCGCCACCGCCTTCCCCGCCGCCGACGTAACCTACGAATATAAGGAAGAGAACGCCAACTATGTAGGGAAATTCTCTGCCGATGTAGCCCTGCCTTACGAAATTACCCCCGAACAGAGCTACAATATGCGCTTCTATTTCGGGCCGAACCACTTCCAAACCCTTAGCCAGTACGACATCTCCTTAGAGAACGTCATCAGCCTGGGATATTCCATCCTGCGCCCCATAAACCGGTACCTCATAATACCGGTGTTCAACTTCTTCCGCAATCATATCGCCAACTTCGGGATGGTGATTCTGCTGCTGACAATCGTTATCCGCACCATCATCTTCCCGTTTGCCTACAAGTCGAACATGTCGATGGCAAAGATGCGCGTGTTGAAGCCGGAAATCGACGAGCTAAGCGCGAAGTTCCCGCCTGAAAAGTCGATGGAAAAGCAGCAGGCAGTGATGGCGCTCTACCAGAAAGCGGGCATCAACCCCATGGGCGGCTGCCTGCCGATGCTGCTGCAAATGCCCATCCTGTTTGCCATGTTCTTCTTCTTTCCCTCCTCCATCGAGCTGCGACAGGAGAGTTTCCTGTGGGCAAAAGACCTGTCATCATACGATTCTATCCTGAACCTGCCTTTCACTATCCCGTGGTACGGCAGCCACGTCAGCCTCTTCTGCCTGCTGATGACCATCACCACCATCCTGAGCACCATGCTCAATTCCCCCGCTACCAGCGGCCAGGCTATGCCAGGAATGAAAACCATGATGTATATCATGCCGGTGATGTTCCTCTTCATCCTCAATAGCTACCCGTCAGGACTAAGCTACTACTACCTGCTGTCAAACCTGATTGCTATCGGCCAAACGTTTGTATTCCGCAAGTTCACCGACGACAACAAAATCCGCCTGCAACTTGCCGAAAACCGCAAAAAAACCAAGAAAAAATCGCGCTGGCAAATAAAAATGGAAGAGCTCGCCAAACAAGCACAGGCTAACCAGAAACGAAAGTAACCCCAAAGAATAACTACCGGCCGCCGTGCCGATTAAATGGCTCGGCCCGATTATCCTGTCAGTCTTTTGAGAGCTTCGAGTTCGAATAAACGAAATCGAGGCTCTCAAAAAGCATAAAACGCTAAAACACAGCAACAGACGATATATGGGCAAAAGTTTCATTTATGAAATTAAGGAATAAAATTATGTGGTTAATATTTATCGGTATCGCCTTGTGCATAGCGCTTTACGGCTGTACAATACAGAAAAGTTTCGGGCGGATGCCGCGTGGCGAGCGGCTTGAACGTGTGCGACAGTCGCCCAATTACCGCGACGGCAAGTTTCAAAACCTCGAACCGACGCAGCAGTTGACTAACGACAAGCCGATGATTGCGCTGTTTTTCAAGATGTTATTTGGCAAACGGCTTGACGATGCCAAGCCTCGCGAGGCGCTGCCGACGGTGAAAACCGACCTGAAAAGCCTCGACCGCGCCGAAAATGTGTTCGTCTGGTTCGGGCATTCGTCGTGCTTCATTCAGATTGACGGCAAACGCTTTCTTATAGACCCCGTTTTTCATTCGGCGTCTCCGTTTTCGTTTACTAATAAGCCATTTAAGGGGACAGACATCTACACCTCCGCCGATATGCCCGACATTGATTACCTGTTGATTTCGCACGACCACTGGGACCACCTCGAATACCGTACTGTGCTGACACTGAAAGACAAAGCGACGAAAATCGTTACAGGTTTGGGCGTTGGCGAGCATTTTGAGTACTGGGGCTTTGAGCCGTCGCGCATCATTGAAATGGACTGGAACGACAGCATCGCGATAGCCGACGGTTTCACGCTGCATTGCCTGCCTGCACGTCATTTTTCGGGGCGTTTCCTGCGGCGTAATCCCTCGTTGTGGGTCGGTTTTTTACTGCAAACGCCTTCCAAAACCGTTTATATCAGCGGCGATGGCGGGTATGGCAAGCATTTTGCAGAGATTGCCCGCCGTTTTCCGAGCATTGATTTTGCCGTACTTGAAAACGGGCAGTACTCGCAAAACTGGCAATACATCCACACTCAGCCCGACCTCTTGCCCGAAACCGTCAGAGATTTGCAGCCCAAGCGTTTCGTAACTGTCCATAACTCAAAGTATTCGTTAAGCGACCAGCACCGATGGTACGAGCCGCTTGCCCGAATCGCCACCGTCGCAGAGCACGATTCGCTCCCCCTGCTCACGCCAAAGATAGGCGAGAAAGTCGATTTGGACGAAGCGGGGCAGCGGTTTGAGAGGTGGTGGGAGATGACAATTAAGAATTAAGAGAATTATTAACAGCCCGCAAGGTGATAAAAAAGAAATAATATGTGAAATAACCTTTGTGTAACTTCGTGCCTTCTTTGTGAACTTCGTGTAAGAAATATTATTACACGAAGAAACACGAAGGATGCACGAAGAGC
>JAISSS010000014.1 GCA_031272965.1 Bacteroidales bacterium
CCAAGCGCACAAAAAGTAAAAACAAAAGTCCTTCAGTAATACAAATGAGGCTGTTTTAGGGGGGTAGGTTTTTGAAATTGAAATAATGAGCGCTGATTATCTGCGTGTTACACGATTATTGTCTGAAATTTTGAATTTTGTCGGTTGATAGCTTAATCTTTATTTTTTTATAACTCAAGTTTTCCACCTTTTTCCGCCGGGAATTTTAGCGGCCGCCCAAGATGACTTGAACGGGAATTCGCTACAAAAGCACAAATAAGTATGGATACTGGCAAATGCCCCCGACACAAAATGCACATTTACTATCTATTTATCTGTCAGGCGATTATATTGAGTTAATAAATTACTGAATCTTATGAAAATCAAAGCTCGGACAAAAGCCGGCGGCAATCTTTTATCGTCGGCTTTTTATGGTCTATGAATGTAGAACTGTTTCTTATTGCTGCATCTCTTGCAGGATGGCTTCTACTTCGGTTTCTGTGCGGTGCAGCTTTTCGCGGCACAGGCGGCTGAGCTGTAGCACCCGTTTCACCTGTTCCGACAGCTCGTCAACGTCGAGTTCTTCCCGCTCAATTTTTTCGAGAATCTGTTCAATTTCTGTAATCGCATCTTTGTAGCTGAGTTCTGAAAGTTGTTCTGTGTCTGTCATTTTTGTTCTGTAATTGAGTTAATAATACTTGTTACGGCGCCATCGGCGAGGCGTGTTGTCAGTGTCATGCCATCGGCAAGCTGGCTGACGGAGCGCAGCAGACATCCGTTTGACAGTGTCAGGCTGTAGCCGCGTTTGAGCACATTTGCGGGGTCCACTAATGTGCATTTTTCTTCGGCAGCCTGTATCTTGCGGCGCTGGCTGTTAAAGGCGGCCTTTATAAGTTTTGGAGCCATTTCGGTTTTATGAGCGAGCTGTAACAGCTGCGTCTGGATTGTCGCACCGGTTTTTTGTTGAACATAATGCGCGACCTGTTCCAGCTGGTTTTGATGGCGGCGGACAAAAAGGGGAAGAGTTTTTTGCAGCCGCATGTTAAACATGGCGAATCGGTGAGTTTCGCCGGTAATACGTTGGCGGACAGAATTTTTCAGCCGGTCGCCATAATCGATAATCCGCTGGTTCTCAGTCCGCAGCATTGCATTAAGCAGGTTTGTACACTGCTGCTCGGCGTCATTCAGCCGTTGGGCAAAGTTTGCACAGCCGTTAAGCAGGAACTCGGCGACGGCGGTCGGTGTTTTCAGTTTCGTATGTGCCACCAGGTCGGCAACTGTTTCGTCGCGGTCGTGGCCTATTCCGGTGATAACCGGCAATGGGAATCGTGCCACTGCGGTGGCCAGTGCATAGTTGTCGAAAGCGGCGAGTTCAATATGGGCGCCGCCACCACGTATGATGACGGCTATATCGAACTCGCTTTGGCGGGTGCGGATGGCGTTCATGGCGCTGATAACCGAATCACCGGTGTCTGCGCCCTGCATTGAGGCCGGAAACAGCGTTACTGTGAGCCTGTATCGTGTTCCGTTGTGTTTCAGATGATTAACAAAATCATTATAGCCTGCGGCAGTAGCTGATGAAATCACCGCTATCCGTTGTGGCACGACAGGCAGCGGCAATTGGCGGTTCAGGTTTAAAATGCCTTCCTGCTGCAAGCGGTTAATGATTTCGCGCCGTCGCATAGCCATGTCGCCGACAGTATAGGCAGGGTCTATATCTTTTATGTTCAGGCTCATACCATAGACCGGATGGAACTCCACCTTTACCTGTACCATAACGCCGAGGCCGTTGCGCAACGCCTGTCCTGTGGCCGTTTCAAAATGCGTTTTCAGCAACCGGAAAGTGTATGACCATATTGTTGCCCGTGTACGTGCGATGACCTCGCCGCCCGACTGCCTCGTTTCTATCAGGTCCAAGTAACAGTGACCACTGGAATGTTCCCTGTATTCGCTTATTTCGGCTTTCACCCATACTAATGCGGGGAAGCTGCCCTGTATGCTCTCCTGAATACGGATGTTGAGTTCCGACAGGGTATATTGAGGCGCTGGCATGTTCATACGGGAACTCTGTATTGTTGCTGTTTGTATTTCGGAAGTTTCTTAATCACCTCGTCCACCGAATGGGCAATGAGCTCCACAATCAGGCGGTCAGGGACGTCACTTTGAATGTCTATCGTGTTCCACATCGCACTGCTGCCCGAATGATAGCCCTTAAAGATACCGTGATACTGCTCGCGTAATTCCATAGCCCGTTCAGGATTGCATTTCATCACCACCCAGAACTCTCCATTTTTCGGCGTCAATGCATAATAGGCAAACATTTTTCCCATTACTTTATACACCATTGTATCGTCATCAAATGGCATACACTCTTCTGCGCCTTTTACGGCGAGGCAATGTTCGCGAAGAGTTTCTATATTCATTATTAAATGGACAAATGTTCTTAAAACCGGTATGTTTTCTTTTCCGCGCCATACTCCTCAACAGTGGCGACGGCGTCTTTGAGATACCACACCACCGTATTGGGGTCTGTGGCATCATAGATAGAGCGCAGTTCGGGATATACGTCCAACATCTGTACTTTTGGCTCTGTTCTGGGGTCTTCCACAGCTTCCGCCTCAACACGCAACCACTTCCCGCCAATCATGGCGCTGATGGCAATATGCGGGTTGACCGCGATTTGTTGCGACACGGCTTTCGACTTGCCCGACTGAATATACAGCCGCCCTTCAAAGAGCAACACAGTGCCGAATGGCCGAACTTTCGGCAAAGCGCCGTCAACAGTAGCTAAATAATAAACGCCACTTGTCTTCAGAAATTCGTAAACCTCTTCCATATATCGTTAGTTGTCTAAAATTTCTGCAAATATAGCGCTTTTTTTTCGATTCAGAACCTGTAGCCCGCCGAAATTCCCAGCAGACCGGAAACGACGCCTGTTTTCAGATTCTCTAACTGCTTGTTGGGATGCGCAATGAGCTTGAGATTCGCTCGCAGCACCCATTTGGGCGATATCGAAACAATGGCGCCAACCATTGGCCCTATGCAAAAGGCGCTTATACTTCTTTCATTCCTGTCTTCGGGCAAATTTTCCATGCTCGAAACGCCGGACGGCAGCTCGTAAGAATCTCGCGCGTTAACCGGCATGGCGCCAATCGCCAAACCATAGTACCACTGAAATTTATCAGAATGTGTCGTCTGCAGAAGGCTGTATGAAGCCAGTACAGGAATTACAGAATAGGAACGTTTCATCTTGCCGTCGGTATGCACAGTACTGCTACCCTCAATAACGTAGCTGTAAGTACCGGCCGACTCGCTGTGGCCATGTACGGAATATTCCAATCCGAGCTGGTGTCGTCCGGCAAGGCGGTAAAAACCGCTTATTGAAAAGCCGAACTCCGCCCTGCTAACGGTAACGAGCGACGGACCGAGGCTAATCGTCCAATTACGCTCTTTGGTCTCCTGTGCGCCGGAATTTCCTGCTAACGATAACAGCAGGAAAAAGAACAATATCAGTCGTTTCATAATATTATAACTCAATATGTATTCTCAAAATGCTTGCCGTATCAATTTTCGTATCAATTTTCATATTCCTGCAATTCGCGGTCGGATTCTCCGTACTGCTCATCGTGCTGGCTGCGGTCGAGGCCGATTTTTTCACTTTTTTCGGACACGCGCAACGGAATCATCTTGTTGGTGAGCCAATAGATAGCATAGCTCACGCCGAAGGTATAAACGAACACGATGACTACGGCCAGACAGTGGTTCAGGAAACTGTGCAGATGGCTGATTCCCGCATCGGGTTCATAGACAAATACGCCGGTGAGAACAGTTCCGACGATTCCGCCTACACCGTGGGTAGGGAACACGTCAAGTGCATCGTCGAAGGAATTTTTCTTGTTCTTCCACGAGACGGCAATGTTGCTGATAATGGTTGTAACAAAAGCAATAAAGATGCTTTGGCCAACCGTAACCCATCCTGCCGACGGGGTGATAGCAACCAACCCGACTACGGCGCCGATAGCGGCGCCCATCGCAGAAGGCTTGCGTCCACGCAGGCAGTCGAACACCACCCATGTCATCATGGCCACAGCCGATGCGGTATTAGTGTTCAGGAATGCTTTGACGGCCACACCGTCGGCGGCCAGCGACGAGCCTGCATTGAAGCCGAACCATCCTAACCACAGCATGGCTGCACCCAGAATTACAAACGGCACATTCGCCGGTTGATGTGCGCCGGGATTATTGCGCCGACCGAGGAACAATGCTCCGGCCAATGCCGCGATACCCGACGAGGCATGCACAACGATACCGCCTGCAAAGTCGCGGACGTGCATCAGTTTGTTCAGGAATCCGTCAGGATGCCACGTCCAGTGGGCCAACGGGCAATATACAAATATCGAGAAGAAAATGATGAAGAACAAGTACCCCGAAAACCGCACCCTCTCAGCAAAGGAACCGGTAATTAACGACGGGGTAATTATGGCAAACTTCATCTGGAACAGCGCGTAAAGCGCCAGCGGGATGGTCAGCCCAAGCGACATCGAGAGGGCGTCATTGGCCGCGCCGACGTTCTCAAACATGAAATACGTCAGCGGATTACCGATGAAATGCCCCAAGTCGCCGCCAAAAGCCAGACTAAACCCGAAGAACACCCACAGAACACTGATAACACCCATGGCAATAAAACTTTGCAGGATGGTAGAAATCACATTCTTGGCGCGCACCATACCACCGTAGAAAAACGACAGGCCGGGTGTCATCATCAGTACAAATATCGTAGCGGTAATCATCCATGCCACATTGGCCATGTTGATGTTATCGCCAACTGTAAACAAGTCTGCCGCTTCCGGCATAACCAATCCTAACACGCTAATCCCCAGAAGGAAAGCGAACAATATAATCCATCTTTTTTTCATCAGCCTTTAATATTATAAAGTGTTTATTTTTAAAACTGTCTTGAAATTCACCGCAAAAATAGTAATTATGACAATAAACAAGATGGAAAAATGCAATTTTGACCACAAATATTAATTTTAAATTGACATTCGCCGTTTTTTTTCATCATTCTCACCTGTTATGGGGTATATCTCTATCAGAAACTTTGTATTAAATTAACTGTCATGACCGGTTCCGCCGTTCCTGCCGACAATGTAACCGAGCACACCGGCACAGGGCGCATTACGCGAATGTTGATGCGAACCATGAGCCTCTACGGTCTCTGGGACGACAACTACCCATGCAACTCCGGCTTTTCAGTCCGCTGCGTTGCAGAATGACTTGACTTGCTAATTAAAATGAATAACAAAAACAGGCAAAAAGAAGAATATCATGCCTGTTTTATGTGTTATATCGCAGGGGGCGAAAATTTTCGCCCCTGCGAATTTTTATTTTTTTTGTCAGTCTAAAAAATATCCGTATCTTTGCAGCAAAATTAAGGCATATATGACACGCTATTTAGACCCCCGCAGCGACTTGGTTTTCAAGCGAATTTTCGGCGAGAACCCTGATTTAGCAATGAGTTT
>JAISSS010000028.1 GCA_031272965.1 Bacteroidales bacterium
GCGACGCTGGCCTTCCGCATAGATGGTGTCGAAGGCTAAGGAAGATTTGCCGCTTCCGCTGAGGCCTGTAATGACTGCCAGCTTGTTGCGCGGGATTTCTATGCTTATATTTCGCAGGTTATGCACCCGTGCGCCTTCGATTACGATTTTCTCGTCCGCTTCCTGTTCCATGTATGGCGCTTCCTGTTCCGGCAGTGTATTATTCATTATTTTCTTTCAGTTCGTAGCGTTGGCGGAAGTCGGCGGCAGGCAGTTCCAAAGTGTAGGATTTCTTTTTGGGATTTGGCAGCGAGCTTCCCCGCAGCCACGGGTTGAGCATTTTCAGCATCTTGTAATTGGTATTACGGGTATTGGCGAAGCGCACCAAGTCGGTGATTGTGGAATCCACGGTCAGAGTGACGGTATTCAGCTCGTGGTAGCGGTGGTGCGGGGCCACTTTGAAGCCATACTTTTCGGGGTTCTCCATAATCAGTTTTATGGCTACGATGCGGAACACATATCTGGCGGTTTCGGGATTGAGCAGCAGGTCGTAATAGCTGTTCTGTTTTTGGGCATCCACCTGGTGAGACATTCCTGCCGGGCCGGCATTGTATGCGGCGGCAACCATCGCCCAGCTACCGAACCGGTTATACAGTTTGTGCAGCATTTTGCAGGCAGCATGGGTGGCTTTGAGGACATGATAGCGCTCGTCAACTGCGGAGGAGATTTCGAGGCCATACTCGTCCGCGGTGCCTTTCATGAACTGCCACAGGCCGGTTGCGCCTGCGGGCGACACCGCTTTGGGGTCGAAGCCGCTCTCTGCAACCATCAGATATTTCATGTCGTCGGGGATTTTTTCCTGCTTCAACACGGGCTCCACAATGGCAAAATAGCGCGGGGCGAGCTTGAGGAAGCGGATGGTCTGCGAATGGAAATAGCAGTTGGAGAGCAGCTCCCTGTCGAGGCTCTCATAGATGTCGAAGTTCTCTGTAGGTACCCGCTCGCCTGCAAACGACACCACATCAGGGATTTCCGGCACGAGATAGAAGCTGTCCTTATACATGACCGTATATTCGGTGATGCGTTCCCGTATCGGGGCGGCATCCTCGTCCGGCTGGTGGCCCGCGGTGAGCGTCGGGGCGGCAAAGAAGTAAAAACCCACAGCCAGCAAGCACAAAAATGCGGCGGCTATTGCTAAACGTTTTATCATTGCTGTATGTCTAATTAAACCGCTAAAATACAGCCTTTTTATGAACTGAATGTTTTGCACAGTTTAAATTCTCTTTAAATAAATATTACGCCCTCCAACTCTCCGGCAATAGGCCGTCCATTGTCGGCATTTTTGAAATATTTTTTCGCCGGATATATAACGGCATTGAAAAAAGATGTATTTTTGCCGTTCAATGATTCGACGATTTTTAATATCAGTATTGATGATGATAGCCTGCGAGGCAATGGCGCAGGATGACTTCGGAATGTATGACAACTATGAGCAGTTGCCGTCAGATTCGACCGGCCATGAGATGGACGGGCATAAATATGTGAAATCGGTTATCCGCAGCTGGAAGCTAACCGAATACGGGGCGTCGTTGCCCTCCGTCGAAATCGATACGGCCATGAACTTCTATCATGTATATGAGCCTTTCTACCGGCGCAGCTTCTCAAACACCTATACAGGCAACCTCAGCGGCGCATACCAGTCGAATGATTTCTTCAAACGGCGCGGCATCTCCGACTTCTACTTCTACCGTTCCCTTGACGCCTACGCCGTATTCCCCGGTGAGGTCATCTTCTTCAACACTACTACGCCCTACACGCTGCTGGATTACAGCCAGAGCGAAAATAAGAACACCCGTTCAGAAAGTCGCTTCAACGCATGGCACAGCCAGAACGTTACCCCTGACTTTAACTTCCAGTTCGTATATAATCAGGGGCGTTCTATGGGACATTATCAGCATCAGGAAGGCCGTTTCCAAACTGTCCGGCTGGCGGGCAGTTATACCTCCGACCGCTTCAACTCGCATGCAGTCATGCTCTTTAACAAGCATGATACGCAGGAGAACGGTGGCCTCACCAACGCCAACCGCGCCCTGATGGAATACACCCGCCCCGAAAATTACCTCGTAAATCTCACCGACGCCAACTCCTCGCTTGATAACAGCACTTTTAACTGGACCAGCGAATACAAGCTCGGCAAGATGGAAGAAATAGAAACGGAAGGCGGCAAAAAGCGCGACCGCTTTCGCCCCATTACCGGCCTGATATACCAGTTTGAATACTCGTCAAACAAGCGCATTTATACGGATAATAACTCCGGCGAGTTCTACCGCAATCACTATATAAGCACCAAAACTACCGGCGATACCATACTGTTTAAGCGGCTGCTCAATCTTGTGCAGCTGAAGTTCTATGAGGCGCCGGAACGGAAGTTCACCTTTGCCGCACGGGCATTTGCGGGGCTGGAAACAGTGTCTATTTCAATGCCCAACAACGAAAGTGCGTGGCGGCACTGGAAAGACAACACGGCGAACACGTATGTTCCCATCACCGTTGACCCGCCATTCAGCGTTGAGCGGCAAAAAGCCGACCACCACAATGCCTTCGTCGGCGGTGCCCTGGCCCGCACCGAAGGCACGTTCTGGAAGTGGAACGCCGAAGGGAAAATATATCTCGCAGGATACCGCGTCGGCCAGACCGAGCTGACCGCCAGCATCGAGAAACCGCTGCGACTGGGACGCGACACTACAACCCTGCGCATTGAGGGCGAGCTGAACAACCGCGTTCCCGACTATTTTGAACAGTATTTTAATTCCAATCACTTCATCTGGAACAACGACTTCGACAACATGCAGGAGATGCTTGCCCGTGGCACTGTTCATTCGCAGAAGTATAAGCTGACACTGGGGATGAACTATGCCCTGTATCGTAAGTACATCTACAACGATTCGCTGGCGCTGCCTGCGCAGGCGAGCCGTGAGATGCTCGTGTTAGGCGTACATGTCGGTAAGGACATCGAAACGCGATACCTGTTGTTGCGGGCTAATGCGCTGTGGCAGAGCTCCACTGAGAGCGCCTACCTGCACTTGCCAGCGTTCACCGGCTACCTGAGCGTGGCCTTAAAGCTCATCTACGCCAAAGTACTGCACATCAATATAGGCTTTGACGCCCGCTATAACACGCTGTTTTATGCTGATGCCTACAATCCTGCCACCGGCCAGTTCCATTGGCAGGACAGGCAGAAGGTCGGGAACTATCCGTTCATTGACGCCTTTGCTGACGTGCGGTTGAAGCGGGCGCGGGCGTTCTTCATCCTCAAGAATGCGGGCGCCGGAATCCTTGGCGACAATTTCTGGGTCGCCCCTGACTATCCTCTCTACCGCCGCTCGTTCCGGCTCGGCGTGGCCTGGTCGTTCTACGACTGAAATCCGTACCTTAATATAACGTTGCCGTGCTATTCCGCGTCGTTCAGCAGAACATCGGCGATGATACGGGGGAAGTGCTCATATTCGAGCAGATGCACCTTAGCGGCGAGCGAATCGGCGGTGTCGTCAGTAGCCACATTGCAGCGTGCCTGAAAGATGATGTCGCCGGAATCGTATTCGTCATTGACATAGTGGATGGTGATTCCGCTTTCGGTGTCGCCATTGCGCAACACGGCCTCGTGAACGTGGTGCCCGTACATTCCTTTGCCGCCGTATTTGGGCAGCAGCGCCGGGTGGATGTTGATGGTAACGAAATTGCAGGTGATACTTGGCGGGGCGAGCCAGAGGAATCCAGCCAGCACGACGAGGTCGATTTTGCGGTCGGCGAGGGCCTCGGCCACATCGCCGCTGTAAAATTCATCTTTCCCAAATGTTAAGGCATCGATACCTAATTTCTCTGCGCGGAGCAATGCGCCGGCATTTTCGTTGTTCGACCATAATGAATCGATGACGATTTGGCGGCTTTCTGCGAAAAATCGTATGATATTTTCGGCGTTAGTACCTGAGCCAGAGGCGAATATAGCTATTCTTTTCATAGAATAATTTTTAGACTTTTAGAACAAATTGTTCAAAAATATAGTTGTTAATGTGATTTCACATGACAAAAATCGAAAAAACTTTTGAGAAAACAGTGGTTCGCTTGAATAAAAATTATTACTTTGCATCGTTTTTGACAATTAACTGGATTATTAACTTAAAAAATTAGAACTATGTCTGAAATTGCAGCTAAAGTAAAGGCAATTATTGTTGACAAATTAGGTGTTGACGAGAGTGAGGTAACAAACGAGGCGTCATTCACCAATGACCTGGGCGCCGATTCCCTGGACACGGTAGAGCTCATCATGGAGTTCGAGAAGGAATTCGGGTTATCCATTCCTGACGACCAGGCCGAGAAGATTTCCACGGTCGGGGAAGCAATAGCCCATATCGAAGCTCATCTTCAAAAGTAACGACCCGAATTTATGGAGTTAAGACGGGTAGCTATTACCGGAATTGGCACAATCAATCCGCTTGGTAATTCTATTCAGGACTATTGGGATGGTCTGAAGAACGGTGTGAGCGGGGCTGGTCCGCTGACCAGGGTTGAGTCGGCGCTTCACAAGACGCAATTTGCCTGTGAGGTGAAGGACTTTGACCCCTCATTATATATGGCCGACAGGAAAGAGGTACGTAAGAACGACCTGTTTACCCTGTACGCTTTCGCTGCCGTTCAGGAGGCTGTAAAAGATTCTGCACTTGACCTGAATACCATCAACTTGGACAGGGCGGGTGTGATATGGGGCGCAGGTATCGGAGGCTTAAACACTTTCTTTGAAGAGGTGCGCAACTTTGACCCCGCCAATCCCAAGTTTAACCCATTTTTCATCCCTAAAATGATTGCCAACATCGCCGGCGGCATGTTGTCAATCCGCTACGGATTCAGAGGCCCAAACTTCACCACCGTGTCGGCGTGCGCCTCCTCCAATCATGCCATGATTGAAGCGTTCAACTTCATCCGCTATGGCAAGGCTGACCTGTTCATCACCGGCGGCTCGGAGGCGGCAATCAATGACACCGGCGTGGGCGGGTTCAATTCCATGAGGGCATTGTCAACCCGAAACGACGACCCGGCCACCGCCTCGCGCCCCTTCGACAAGGACCGCGACGGCTTCGTAATGGGCGAGGGTAGCGGCGCTCTGATTTTCGAAGAGTACGAACATGCCAAAGCCCGTGGCGCCCGAATCTATGCCGAGGTCATCGGCGGCGCCATGTCGGCTGACGCCTATCACATGACCGCACCCGACCCGGACGGGAAGGGCGCTATCTTAGTGATGAATTGGGCATTACAGGATGCAGGCCTCACGCCCGCCGACATAGACTATATCAATGTCCACGGCACTTCTACCCCCTTAGGCGACATCGCCGAATCGCAGGCCATCTTGCGCTGCTTTGGCGACCACGCCTACCGGCTTAGCATCAGCTCCACCAAATCAATGACCGGACACCTGCTCGGCGCTGCCGGCGCTGTGGAAGCTATCGCCTGTATTCTGGCGCTGCAACACGGCATCGTGCCGCCGACAATTAACCACTTCACTGACGACCCCGATATTGACAGCGGCCTCGACTTCACGTTCAATGTCGCCAAAAAGCGCGACATAAATGTCGCCCTCAGCAATACTTTCGGGTTCGGTGGACATAATGCCTCCGTAATCTTCAAGAAAGCTAATCGTGATTAGGTTTCTTGTCCGCCATCTAAAACTCTTTTCCTCTCCCGGAAAAGAGTTTTATTTGTTCCTGCATTCACTGCTCGGATTCTACCCGTCCAACCTGCACCTCTACGAGACGGCGGTCATTCATAAGTCCGCCTCAAAAGTCGATTCGCAGAAGAACGTGGTGAACAATGAGCGGCTGGAATATCTCGGCGACGCCATACTGGGGGCGGTGGTGGCAGAATTTCTCTACAACCGCTTCCCCGGCGAGGCCGAAGGATTCCTCACTCAAATGCGCTCCAAATTAGTCAACCGCGGCTTCCTCACCGAACTGACATACCAAATAGGGCTGAACAGATTCATAAAGTCGAACACTAACAACACGCTCGAAAGCAGCCACATCTTCGGCGATGCCCTCGAAGCCCTCATCGGAGCTCTCTATATCGACAAGGGCTATTCCGTTACACGCGGGTTCATCGTGCGCCGCCTGCTACTGCAGCGCGTTGACCTGAAGTTAGTGGAAGAATCAAATACCAACTACAAAAGCCAGCTGATTGAATGGAGTCAGAAGTTCAAAAAGGAAATCAACTTCGAGACTAACGAACAGCACGAGGGCGGTAAACATCCCACTTTCGTTACCACTATCTCTGTGAACGGCCAAAAAGCGGGCGTAGGACGCGGCAGCTCCAAAAAAGAAGCCCAGCAGGAAGCCTCCCGCGTGGTTATGGAAAACATTCGTGCTGCCAGCGTCCAGGATACTACTGCCTGAACGCCGCTATAACCGGACAGACCGCTATTGTGGCCGCCAGCCTTGTGCCCGTTTTCTGCGGGAGTACAGCAAATAATTATTACTTTTGTACCATAATATATTTCATCGTAACGAATTATGGAATGGTTTACAGAACTTAATCATGTCGGGCAGGCATTTGTTGCCACCTTATTTACGTGGTTTGTAACGGCGCTTGGGGCGTCTGTGGTGTTCTTTTTTCGGGAAATCAGGGAGAAGGCGCTTGATGCCATGCTGGGCTTTGCCGCCGGGGTGATGATTGCCGCCAGTTTCTGGTCGTTGCTGAACCCCGCCATTGAGATGGTAAAGAGTGTGGGCGGGACAGTATGGGTGCCGCCGGTAACGGGCTTTCTTGCAGGAGGGCTGTTTTTGTGGGTCATTGACCAGCTGTTGCCGCACCTGCATCTGGGCTTCCCCAATGAGGAAGCCGAGGGTGTCAGCACATCATGGAAGCGCAGCGTACTGCTGGTGCTGGCTATCACGCTGCACAACATTCCGGAGGGGCTGGCTGTGGGGGTGGCTTTCGGCGCCGTAGCGGCCGACCTTCCTGCCGCATCGCTGACCGGCGCTATTGCATTGGCCATAGGTATTGCTATTCAGAACTTCCCCGAAGGCGCTGCCGTATCGGTGCCGTTGCGCCGCGAACATATAAGCCGGTGGCGGTGCTTCCTGTATGGCCAGGCATCGGGATTAGTCGAGCCTGTAGCGGGGCTGCTGGGCGCACTGGCAGTGGTCAACATGCAGCCCCTGTTGCCATACGCTCTCTCGTTTGCTGCCGGAGCCATGCTCTATGTGGTGATTGAAGAACTGATTCCCGAATCGCAAATACATAAAAATTCCGATGTCTCTACACTCGGCGCCATGCTCGGCTTTGCCCTGATGATGGCGCTGGATGTAGCGCTGGGCTAAAACGCATGTCAAAAAATTATTATGAACAAAAGTTTAAATTCAACTGCATTATCGCCCTCAACCGTGACCGTGGCACGGTTGGCCGACCTGCGGCGGCAGTTCCGGCAGCACGGCATAGCGGCCTGCCTGATAGACGACACTGACGCTCACCTGAGTGAATATCCGCCGGAACGCTTCAAGGGCCGCAGCTATGTGTCCGGCTTCACCGGCTCTGCGGGGACGTTGCTGGTTACCGAAAATGCGGCCGCATTATGGACCGATTCGCGGTATTTCCTGCAAGCCGAAGCACAGCTGGCCGACACCGGCATCCTGCTGATGAAGCAGCGCATGGAAGGCGTTCCGTCGCCGGAAGCATGGCTTGGCGGACAGTTGCCGTTCGGCGCTGTTCTGGGCGTCAACGCCCGATGCCTCTCGGTAAGCCGCTCCCGTCAACTCTCCGATGCCCTGAAAGTATGGAATATCAGCCTGCGCGATGTGGGCGACCTGCTTGAAACGATGTGGGGCAATCGCCCCTTGATGCCGTCAGCCCCGGTCATGGAACACGAACTCCGCTATGCAGGCCTCAGCCGTACCGAAAAAATCGCCCGCATACGTGCCGAACTCGCGAAATGTGATGCCGATGCTGCCATAATCACCGCATTGGACGACGTGGCATGGACCTTTAATCTGCGCGGCGCCGATGTGCCCTGCAATCCCGTATTTATTGCCTTCGCCGTGATTACGGACGACATGGCGCAGCTGTATATTGATGCGGCAAAACTGCCCCTGCCATTGCAGACAACGCTGACACAGGAGCATATTGTTCTGCGGCCATACGAACATATCTATGCCGACGTCGCGAAACTGACCGGTCGGGTAATGCTGGCGCCCGACACCGCTAACCAAACCCTGCAGGCATCCCTGCAAACGCCCACCATCATTGAACAGCTGTCGCCACCGACAATCCTGAAAGCGCAAAAAACAGATACCGAGCTGCAACATATCCGCCGGACCATGCTCTATGACGGCGCCGCGATGGTGAATTTTCTTTTCTGGCTTGACCAAACCGTTGGCAACGTGCCCGTTACCGACTGTGAAATTGCGGAGAAGCTGAACTGGTTTCGCTCGTTGCAGCCCGGCTGTTGCGGCGTCAGCTTTGAGACCATCGTTGGTCATGATGCCGCCGGAGCCATTGTCCACCGGATTGCCCGCCCCGACAATGCCCTGCCTGTAATGCGACAGGGATTGCTGCTGTTCGACAGTGGCGGGCAGTATCTGTCCGGCACCACCGACATCACGCGCACTGTCGCACTGTCGTCCCCCACGCCACAGCAAAAGCGGGATTTTACGCTGGTTCTGAAAGGCCTCATCGGGCTGAGCATGGCCGTCTTTCCGGCCAATACTCCCGGCTGTAACCTCGACATACTGGCCCGCCGCCCAATGTGGGAACACGGTATTAACTACGGACATGGCACCGGTCACGGAATAGGCTACTTCCTTAATGTCCACGAGGGGCCGATGAGCATCCGGCAGGAATATAATAAAATTACATTGGCTCCAGGCATGGTGCTCTCTAACGAACCGGGCATATACCGTGAAGGACAGTATGGTATCCGTATAGAGAACATGATGTGCTGCATCCCGAAAACAGAAACCGAATTTGGACGCTTCCTCGCCTTCGAAACGCTGACACTTTGTCCAATCGACCGCAGCCTGATTGACTTCTCCATGCTGTCAAGTGCTGAGACCGAATGGCTTGACAGCTATCATGCCCGCTGCCGTGCCGAGCTGTCGCCGCTGTTAACTTCTGAGGTGCAGGCATTTCTTGAGAGGCTGATTTGACTTTTTGTTTGATTTTTTTACCTACCTTTGTCGCTGAAATTTTGCATTTATGATAACACGAGCAATTAAGAGGCTTATATACAGAACATTAAGTTTGAAGGGCTATTTACGGCTACTTCAGCGTACATATTTCCTGCTGTACCGGTTCGGCCTGTTGCGGTTCAGTCACGAGTTCAACTGTCACTACTATGTGCGGCGGCTTATCCGGTCGGGCGACACAGTGATTGACATCGGCGCAAATCTGGGCTATTATTCAATCCTGTTTGCCCGTTGGGTCGGCAAAACCGGTAAGGTGTATTCCGTAGAGCCTGTGCGCATCTACAATGAGCTGT
Organism: Bacteroidales bacterium; assembly: GCA_031272965.1. Lineage (GTDB taxonomy): Bacteria > Bacteroidota > Bacteroidia > Bacteroidales > Prolixibacteraceae > JAISSS01. The sequence continues at coordinate 9,500 of JAISSS010000028.1, forward strand.
TCATGGAAAAAGCCCGCAAATATCCCAACATCGTGCTGCAGCCCTATGCACTCGGCCCGGAAGAGAAAAAAATAGAGATGGTCTTCACGCCCGAAAACGGATACTTCAATACCGGCCTGCCGCATGTATATGATGAGCATTCCGATGGCGCCATAGAGGGACAGCAGTTCCGCTTCGAAGCCGACATGAAAAGACCGTCTCTGCTGTTTGCAGACTTGCCGCATATAAACTACATCAAATGCGACGTTGAAGGCTTTGAATACCAGATACTGTCGGAAATGCAGGCTGTTATTCTCCGGCATAAGCCCATTATTCAAGTGGAAGTATGGGAAGAGAACGAGGAAAAAGTGAAAAATCTTTTGCTGGCGGCAGGCTACACGCCCTTTAAAGTGCAGAACGGGCAGCTGGTAAAGCAGGACAAAGGCGCCGCCACCATTGACGGAGATTATATCTTCATTCCCGACATGTAATAACCGGGGAATTTTGTTAATTTACAACACCCAAACCTACAAAGTATATGCAGACCGTATTGAATTTTCTATCTGACCTGCAAGGTCATAACAATCGTGAGTGGTTTGAAGCCAACCGGCAGCGCTATGTGGCGAGTCTGGACCGCATGCTGCTGTTTACGGGGATGCTTGTGCAGGAGATTCGCCGCTTTGACCCCGAATTTCCGCTTGTGGAGCCACGCGACTGTATGTTTCGTATCTACCGTGACGTGCGCTTTTCGCCAGACAAGCGTCCATATAAGGACTATTTCGGCAGTTATATGGCGGCAGGGGGCCGCAAAAGTATCCGCGCAGGCTACTATTTGCACCTTCAGCCGGGGAGCTCGCTGATTGCAGGCGGACTGTGGTGCCCGTCTCCCGACGTGCTGCAGGCCTGTCGCCGCGACCTCGCCGACAATGGCGACGAGTTCGCCGACATCATTGAGAAGCCGACTTTCCGCAAATACTTTCCCGAAATCGAGGGCGAACAGTTGAAAACCGCCCCGAAGGGGTTCGACCGCGACGCCCCATATATCCACCTGCTGCGCTATAAATCCTACTCGTTCAGCTACCCGCTTACCGACCGGCAAATCGCCAGCCCTACACTGTTCTGCGATATTGTGGCCGCGTTCAAGGCATTATATCCGGCTAACAGATTTTTGAATGAAGCTATTGATAAATGGCTATAACACAAATGTTTATATAATAGCATTGCCAAAAAAAGCAAAATTATTTTTGTGATTTTACTTTTTGGCACGATTATTGCAATCATAATCGCGTATTCATATTTTAGCTCACATAGCTGAAAAAGAACTGTTCGATATAATAAATCGTCGAAATTCTCACGTGTGCGTCATTTTCTGACGTAAAAAGTCCATTTGGATTCTGAAATTACTTTTATTTTCCTATTCAGGATATAAAAACCTGCATTTTTCCATGAACAATTCGGGAAACGGCCAAATGTATATCTGAATTTGAACGAAAACCCGTTTTTGCCGGACAACTTGTAGTAGATAATCTGTGTTTTAATAGTACGGTTAGTTCAATATCCGTATTCTTTTCGCACAACAGTGCACCGTCCTATCCACGCAATTATGCAGATTTTGTAAGAATTATACTTACGATAATTATCATTATATTAACTATTAATTTTTTTATTTTTATGAAAAACTTGTATTTATTTTTTATTATCGCTGTTATGGCGGCCTTTACGTCCTGCTCCAGAGAATTTGGGGGCGAGGACATTGAGGATTTACCGGTGGCTACCAAGTCGGAGCCGGCTGAATTAGTTATTCATTTTGACGGGGTCGATTCCCAGTCTGGCACTACTGATACTGCCACGTCTTCGGACGATACCGGCGGCCGTGTGCCCGATAATGACGCTACCGTGGCTGACGCTACTGCGGCGGCAATAAGTACATTGGTACGGTCGGACAACGACGTGGGCGCGACGTCAGTTATTAATACCCGTGCATTAGATACCGACCTGCGCACGGCCTACCGGACAAAGCCGCTGATTTTCCTGTTCGATTCAGACGGGGCGGTTGTCAGCAAGACTGAGGTAAGCAATGCCCGTAATGCGTTGCGCTTTGCATGGAGCGACACCAAAAGTGTGGCTACGGAAAATCGGGACATCACCACCGGCATTTCCAAAGTGGTGATGATAGTCAACGTGTTGCCCATAATCATAGACCTCGACAGGGTAAACACCTATAACGACCTGCTGCAAATTGAGGCGGCCTTCTCCAGCCTTGCCCTGTATTATAAGGACCCGCGTGCGTTGATGATATGGATGTCGGCCAGCCAGGATGTGCAATGGACATCTCGCACGAATGGCCTCTGGACTAATGAAATCACCCTGCATCCTGCGCCAGTACCGGCGCGTATCGATGTGAAAGTCGATGCCAGCGCCATCAGCGTGGGCATCCCCGGCAAGAATGTCAGCGACTTCTATCAGTTTCAGGGAGTAGCGGCGCTGCATACCGCCAAACGCGCCACATTAGTGCCACCGTTTGACACCCCAAATCTGGAGAAGGGACAAAATCCATACTATTCAGGTCTGTCCCCCAAGTCTGTGGGCGATGCGAACTGGGCTTTGCAGGAGAGCAACAGCGACCAGTTTACACAGCTCAATACGGAGAGCCTGCTGTATGGCAACTGGAATGGCGCATGGAACCTCAAAAAGAATACACAAAATGGAATCTTTCAACGCTCGTTCTTCATATTGCCGGTGAACAAAAACAGCTGGCGGCGTACTGACGAGAAGCCCCCTGTCATAGTGGTGTGGGCCAAGTTCGACCCGTCCGGTTCCGGCAATTACACGGAGAACCGGTATTTCACGGTTGAGCTGTCGTCGCAGCAGCCCGAATTTCAGAAGGCCACCGGCGGTGAGCCGGTAAAGAACGGCTACATATACAGCATAAATATTACCCTGCAAGGCGCTATCGCCGGAACCGGTGCGGATGCCGAAATAGGTGCCCGGCAAACCCCCGAAACCGCCAGCGCAGGAAAAGGCATGAGTGTGAGCATCACTCCCTCAATATGGCTTCCCTGAGTACATGTTTTCTAATTCACAAAAAAGCAATCCCGATGCCGCCGAAAGATGTGCACCGGGATTGTGCTTTTTGGGTTAATTACGTGCGACTGTTTTTTGAGATGATGTCGCAGTTTGTCAGGACCGAAGAACACAGCGCCATTGGCAGCGCCGATGCCATAGTCGAAACTGCCGGTACGATTTATATCTTCGAGTTCAAACTGCCGGAATCCGCCGCTGCCGAGGCCGCCCTCAAGCAGATTGCCGACAAGGGCTATGCCCTGAAATATAGTACAGACCGCCGCAAGCTCGTCAAAATCGGCGTGGAATTTGACGCCCAAAAACGCACGATAGGGCGCTGGAAATGGAATAAGAGGGGTAAGCTATTCTTTTTCCAGACGTGTTCCGCCACAAGCGATGCCTTCCACGCTGGTGATGCGGACTGTATGGACGCCGCGTTGCAGGGCGCTGAAACTGCTCTCCAATTTTGGCAACATTCCCGCGTTTACGGTGCCCGATGCTTTCAGCTCTGCAAATTGGCGGACGGTGATTGAGGGGATTACCGAATCGTCATCGTTGGCGTCGCTAAGTACGCCGCGTTTCTCGAAGCAGTAAACGAGCTCGGTTTGGAAGTTCCGGCTGAAGGCTATGGCGGCTTCGGCAGCTATGGCGTCAGCATTGGTGTTGAGCATCTGTCCGGTGCCGTCGTGAGTGAGAGGCGCCAATACCGGCACTACGTTGCGGCTTATGAGCATTTCCAGCAGGTCGGTATTGACGGTGGCCACGTCGCCCACAAATCCGAAGTCTATTTCTTTTACGGGGCGTTTCACAGAGCGCATGTAGTCGAGGTCGGCGCCGGTGATGCCCAGCGCGTTGACGCCTAAGGCCTGCAATGCGGCGACGATGTTCTTGTTCACCAATCCGGCATATACCATGACCACCACGTCAAGCATGTCGCGGTCGGTGATTCGGCGGCCATCCACCATTTTTGCTTCGAGGCCGAGGCGGGCGGCCATGGCTGTGGCCGAGCGTCCGCCGCCGTGGACGAGTATGCGGGCGCCCTCCAATTGCGTGAAGCGTGTCAGCAGGTCATGCAGCGAGGCTGGAGTTTCCACCACTTTGCCCCCCACTTTTACTACAGTCAGGCGGTTGGTCATTGGGCGTTAATTTGGTCGAGCAGCAGTTTCAGTACGGCCTGTGCGGAGAACAGGCGGTTCTCGGCCTCCGGAATTACTATGGAGTTGGGGCTGTCGATAACCTCGTCGCTGACAATCATGTTTCGGCGCACCGGCAGGCAGTGCATAAATTTCGCGTTATTGGTAACGGCCATCTGGCGGGCCGCCACAGTCCAGCTGCGGTCGGTAGAAATCACCTTCCCATAGTCGCGGTCGTTGCAGGCGGCCCAGTTTTTGGCATAGATAAAGTCGGCGCCGTCAAAGGCTTTCATCTGGTCGTATTCAGGTGTGAGGCCGTTCATGAACGCGGGGGCGAGTTCGTAGCCCTCTGGATGGGTAACGACTAATTCATAACCGGCGGCAACCATCCACTCGATGAACGAGTTCGGCACCGCCTGGGGCAATGCCCGCGGATGCGGCGCCCAGCTGAGCACGACTTTGGGACGCGCCACAGTTTTGTATTCTTCGATAGTGATGAGGTCGGCGAAGGATTGCAAGGGGTGGCGGGTGGCGGCTTCCATGCTCACCACCGGAACCCCCGCGTAGTCGATGAACTGTTGTAATATCTTTTCCCCGTAGTCGTCGGCTTTATTTTGGAAGCGGGCGAATGAGCGCACCCCGATGATGTCGCAGTATTTGCCGATAACGGGCACGGCCTCGCGGATGTGTTCCGGCTTGTCGCCGTCCATAATCACACCCGTTTCGGTTTCCAGCTTCCAGCCGCCCTCGTTGATGTCGAACACGATGACGTTCATGCCCAGATTGATTCCGGCTTTCTGCGTACTGAGGCGTGTGCGCAGGCTGGAATTGAAGAACACGAGCAGCAGGGTCTTGTTCTTGCCCAGCGTCTGGTATTTATACGGAGCCTTTTTCAGCTCGAATGCCAGCTGCAAAGCCGCCTCCAAGTTGTCTAAATCCTTTACGGAAGTAAAATGTTTCATGTTTTTAGTATTTAACCGATACGTAGTTTTGCGGCACAAAATTAGGAAAATGTTGCGGCCCGAAAGTTAAATCAATGCTATCTTTATAATTGTTTATTAACTTATTGAATATCAATATATTAGGAATATCAAAAAAAATAAGTGAAAAAAAAACGTATTTTTTTTGCATTTCTTTCGCGAGCGTTAAGTAAAGATTATTATTTTTGGCGTTTCAAATTAAAAAATGGAAGTTTTAAAAATTACGTATTATGAACGCATATAAGACAAGTGAAATCAGGAACATTACGTTATTAGGTAATGCCGGATGCGGGAAAACCACCCTCGCGGAAGCCATGCTTTTCGAGGGTGGGACAATCAACCGCCGTGGAGATGTGGCCGCAAAGAACACCGTTTCGGATAACTCTGCCGTTGAACAGGACTACGGCAATTCGGTGTTCTCCTCGGTACTGTCCACAGAATACAATAACAGGAAGCTGAACATCATTGACACTCCGGGGATGGACGATTTCCGGGGCGCAGTGATTTCGTCAATTCACGTTACGGGGAGCGGCCTGTTAGTAATCAATACCGCGCATGGCATCGAAGCCGGCACCGAATCGGCGCTCCGCTTGATGGAGAAAGTGAAAAAGCCCGTCATCATTCTGCTCAACCAGCTGGATAACGACAATGCCAATTACGAGCAGTCAGTTGAGCGGCTACACGAGATGCTCGGCAACAAAGTGGTAAAAGTTCAATATCCGGTGAATCCGGGGCCGGGTTTCAACGGCATCATTGACGTGCTGAAGATGAAATACTACAAATATCCGGCCGGGGGTGGCAAGCCGGAAGTGCTCGAAATCCCCGCCTCGGAAGCCGATAAAGCCGCCGAGCTGCAAAACGAGCTGATAGAGAAGGCCGCCGAAAACGACGAAGGCCTCATGGAGCTGTACTTCGACAAGGGCACTCTCACCGAAGACGAGATGCGGCAAGGCATCAAACTGGGTATGCTGGCCCGCAGCCTGTTCCCCGTATTCTGTACATCTGCCCGCAACAACATCGGGGTAGGCCGTCTCATGGAGTTTATCACCAATGTTGCCCCCTCGCCTGCCGAAGCAGTAGAGATGAAAGAACTTAACGGCAAAAAGCCCGCAGTAAACCCTGACGCTCCCACCTCACTGTTCGTCTTTAAGACCTCCATAGAGCCGCACGTGGGCGAAATCACCTACTTTAAAGTGATGAGCGGTACCGTCCGCGAAGGCCAGGACCTCATAAACTCCAAAACAGAGAACAAGGAACGTATCTCACAGCTGTTCGTTCCCGCCGGAAAGAACCGCACCAAAGTTACCGAACTCTATGCCGGCGACATCGGCGCAACCGTGAAGCTGCGCGAAACCAAGCTGAACCACACGCTTAGCGATAAGGAAGCGGCTTACCATTTCGCCCCCGTCGAGTTTCCCGCCGCCCGCCACACCATCGCCATCAAAGCCGTTAACGAGGCCGAAGATGAAAAAGTGGCCGAAGCTTTCCAGAAGCTGCACGATGAAGACCCCACTTTCACGGTGGAGTATTCCAAAGAGCTCAAGCAGATGATAGTAAGTACGCAGGGCGAATACCACCTCGGCGTGTTAAAATGGTTCTACAAGAACGTCTTCAAAATAGACATTGATTTTCAGGCGCCAAAAATCCCCTACCGCGAGACCATCACCAAAGCAGCACAGGCCGACTACCGCCACAAGAAGCAGTCGGGTGGTGCAGGGCAGTTTGGCGAGGTGCACCTCATCATCGAGCCGTGGGAAGAAGGCTCAACCCCGAAATCGCAGTTCGTTCTCGGTGGCAAAGAATACAGGATGTCTGTCCGCGACACGCAGGAATACCCGCTGGCGTGGGGCGGCAAACTGATGTTCTTCAACTGCATCGTAGGCGGTTCCATCGACACCCGCTTTATGCCCGCTATCCTCAAGGGAATCATGGAGAAGATGGAAGAGGGGCCGCTAACCGGCTCGTATGCCCGCGACATCGCCGTGTATGTCTATGACGGCAAGATGCATCCGGTAGATTCAAATGAAATATCGTTCAAATTAGCCGGACGCAACGCCTTCTCAAAAGCCTTCCGCAATGCCGCCCCCAAGATTCTTGAACCCGTTTATGACCTCGAAGTGCTGATGCCCGCCGACAAGATGGGCGACATCATGAGCGACCTGCAGGGCCGCCGCGCCCTGATTATGGGCATGGAGAGCGACAAAGGGCTCGAAAAAATCAAAGCCAAAGTGCCGCTGAAAGAAATGTTTAAATATGCCACCACCGTCAGCTCAATCACGCAGGGACGCGGCATGTTTTCCCTCTCCTTCTCCGGCTATGAAAAGGCGCCGCAGGAAGTACAGGATGCTCTGCTGGCCGAATACGCTGCCAAGCAGGACGAGGAGTAAGTATTAACCGGACAGTTATGAATGTGAAGAAATATTTTTTAGCCTTCGACCTGGGCGCCTCCAGCGGGCGCGCAGTGTTGGGGACGCTGGAGCAGGGCAAACTCCTGCTGACCGAAATCCACCGGTTCCCAAACCGGATGCAGTATATTAATGGCCATTTCTATTGGAACATCTTCAGCCTCTTTGAAGAGCTGAAAACCGGCCTGAAGAAGTGCGTAGAGCAGGGTATCCAGCCCGATTCTGTCGGCATTGACACGTGGGGCGTCGATTTTGTGCATCTCGACCGTGACGGCATGTTGCTGTCGCTGCCCACTGCATACCGCGACGGGCGCACTGACCACGCCATGGACGACCTCTTCCGCATCGTGCCGCGGTCGGACGTATATATGCAGACAGGCATCCAGTTTATGCAGTTCAACAGCCTGTTCCAGCTCTTTACTATGGTGCAGTCGAACAGCCCGTTATTGGGCATCACCGAGAAAATCCTGTTCATTCCTGACGCCCTGAACTACCTGTTTTCGGGGGTGGCCAAGACCGAATTTTCTATTGCCAGCACCAGCCAGATGCTCAAACCCGGACGCTGTGAATGGCAGAGCCCGCTGTTGGAGGAAGTGGGAATACCCACACGGATTCTGGGCGATATCATCCTGCCCGGAACCGTACTCGGCCCGATTTTGCCGGACATCGCGCAGGAAGCCGGATGTGCACAGCTGCCGGTGATAGCCGTCGCCGGCCATGATACCGCCTCGGCAGTGGCCGCCGCCCCGGCAGACAGCGAAAACTTCGTATATATCAGCTCCGGCACCTGGTCGTTGATGGGCATCGAAAGCCCCCAACCGATAGTGTCGCCGCAAACACAGGCCATGAACTTCACCAACGAGGGAGGAGTGGAAGGAACTACCCGCTTCCTGAAGAACATCATGGGCATGTGGCTCATCCAGGAGAGCCGCCGCTGCTGGGCGCGCGAAAAAGACTACTCATGGGACGAGATGGTACAGCTGGCCCGCTCGGCAGAACCGTTCCGTTATATCGTGGACCCCGATGCCGCCGGATTCCTCAACCCGCCCGACATGCCGCAGGCCATTGTTGACTTCTGTGTCCGCACCGGTCAGGGACAGCCCTCCTCCCACGCCCAGATTATTCGCTGCATATACGACAGCCTCGCCCTCAAATACCGCTATACGCTCGACCAAATCAGGCAGGTGTCAAATACCCCCTTCACGAAAATCCATATCATAGGGGGCGGCGCCAACAACAGATTTCTCAACCAGCTCACCGCCGACGTTACCGGATTGACGGTAGTGGCCGGACCAACAGAAGCCACCGCAACCGGCAACATCCTGATGCAGGCCAAAGCATTGGGCGCAGTAAATTCGCTCGCCGAAATGCGCAAGATTATCCGCGAATCATTCGACGTGGAAGTGTTTACACCAGGTACTGCCGCAGGCGCCGACGGAGCTTACGTCCGCTACTGTAAGCTGTTGCAGTAACCTCTTTAAATATAAGGCGCCCGCCTGTTATCAACAAGGGGCGCCATTTTTTCATGCTGCGGTGGCAACAGAACATATACAAAGTGAGCAAATAAAACTGAATGTAATGTCAATATACAATATTGCTGATGGTGTTTAGCAGGTCGGCGAGTTCGCGGCATACGTCCACTGCGGCATCCACGCGCTGGTCGTGTTCATTGCTGCCGTCTTTATGGGCTTTTACTACCTCGTAGAACGAGAGCGTTCCGTTTTGGCCGATAGCGGCGATTTTGGTCAGCGTTTCCTCAATTTTAGCCTTAATATTGGCGTCCAATTCGGCATTAGCGGCTTTCACGAGGGTACTCAGCGCGGTTGCTGTGCGCGTATTGTCATCGGTTCCGCCGAGGTAGGCGTTCTTGATGCTCAGGATGTTGTTGGTGTAGTCATCAAGCGAATGCCAGCTGTACCACGATTCCACATCTTCGATTTTTTTGTCGTTATAAGGCGCCTGGATTTTGGTGATTCCCACTTCTTCGGCGATGCCGCTGGCACCTCCTGCGCTGAATATTTCAGAGACGGCAGCGGCTAACGAGCTGTGTTTCAGGCCTTTTTTAAAGCCTTCGGCATAGTTCATGTAAGCGGCGTTGTCTTTGATGAGGTGGTCAACGACGGCCTGATTTTCACGGAACACAGTTTTCATCTCGGTGGGGACGCTGTCTTCGCCTTTCCAGGCCACATAGAGAGAAATGATGTCCCAGACGAGGGCGTCGGTGGCGGCGGTCAGGTAGGTGAGTTCCTTATCGGTAACCTGTGCGCAGGGGCGGGGCTGGCCGTCGCGGAACAGCAGGTATTCGGTAACATGGAATCCGATGACGTTGCCCTCCAATTCCCAGGCTTGGGCGCCGGTGGTGACGGTTCCCGATTCTATTGAGCGTTGTATGTCGAGCAGTTCGAGTGGCCAGTCGTCAATGTGGCCGTCAATGCTCAGGGCTTCGTCGCCGACAGGACCGAAGAGGAAAGCCTCGCTTTTCTCCCACCATATACGGGCGGCCATCCACGCATCGGCGGCGGCGTTCATGGCCGCGTCGCTCGGAGCTGTTTTCAGCGCCTGGTTTGCTGTCCGCATGACTAACGCCGCCTCTGCCAGCGCCTTATAGGTGGGCAATACGGTGCTTTCCACATAGTTATTTAACACTGCCAGGTATTGTTCATCCCGGTCGTCATCGTCATCGCTGTCGTTTCCGCACGCAAACAATCCGGCACATATAGCTATTAACGCCGGATAAAAGAACAAATTTTTTACGTTCATATTTGATGTCATTTAACGCTGCAAAATAACGGCATTTTTGCAATCTGTACAATCCCTATTTGTTAGGAAAAAGGCATCTCCTATTCCCTATTTTTGGTGAATAATACAGCGATGGCGGCATATTGCATGACAAATAATGGCCGCGGCGCGATTTATTTTGTGGGGAACAGCCCGTGTATATGTGCATCAATGCGGTCGCTGACCATGCTGATGTCGTTGGGATTGTCAATAAAATTGGTTCTGTCGATGTCAATAATCATCACTTCGCTCTTTTTGTACCGCGAAATCCATGCCTCATACCGCTGGTTAAGCTGGCTAAGATAATCGAGGCGGATAGAGCTTTCGTATTCGCGGCCGCGTTTCTGAATCTGTTTCACTAATGTCGGCACTGACGCGCGCAGATATATCAGCAGGTCAGGGGCTTTAATGATATTGCCAATCAGTTCATAAATGCTCATATAATTGGTGAAATCGCGCATTGATAACAGTCCCATAGACTGTAAGTTGGATGCGAAAATCTCAGCATCCTCAAAAATTGTGCGGTCCTGAATAACTGTTTGGGCCTCTGCCTGAATAGAGAGGATTTGCCGGTATCGGGCATGAAGGAAGTGGATTTGCAGGTTGAAAGCCCAACGCTGCATGTCCTTATAGAAATCGTCCAGATACGGGTTGTCTTCCGGGTCCTCATAAATTGGCGTCCATCCGTATTGCTTTGACAGTAACTCCGTTAATGTCGTCTTTCCAGAACCAATGTTTCCTGCAATTGCAATGTACATTTTCCCTAAGTTTTTAAAATTAGTGCGTTAAAGCGCCAACAAATGTAGCGCTTTTTGGGTTACGGCCGCCATTGCGTCTCAAAAAAAGTGCGTATGTTAAAAAAAAGCGTCTTTTCTTTACTGCTGTCAGCAGCCGTTTTGCTGCTTTTTCAGAACTTCTTGAGGTGCTGGTAGAGCTGGTGCAGGGGCAGTCCCATGACGTTATAGAACGAGCCTTCGATGCGGCTTATGGCCACATAGCCGAGCCATTCCTGAATGCCATAGCCGCCAGCCTTGTCGTATGGATGAAAGTGGTCAACGTAGTAGGCTATTTCCGCGTCAAGCAGTTCCTCAAAGCGCACTTCCGACACCGAATGGAACGACAGTTGCCGCTCGGTGGTGCGGATATGCATGCCGGTGATGACCTGGTGTTGCGCGTTGGAGAGGTCTTTGAGCATGTCTATAGCTTCCTGTCGTGAGGCGGGTTTGTTCATTATGCGTCCGTCTTTCCAGACGATGGTGTCGGCGGTGATGAGCAGCTCGTCAGGTTGCATGGTGGCGCTGAGCGCGTTGGCTTTTTGCTCGGCCAGGAAGACGGGGATAGCGGTCATGCCCAGCTCGGCGGGGAAGGCTTCCGGCGCGTGGGAGGGGCGCACTTCAAAATCCAGGCCGAGTTCCTGCAACAGCTGTTGCCGACGCGGGGATTCTGACGCCAAAATAATGCGATATTTTTTTAAATTATCTAACATAAGTTCATAATATTTCTAATTTCTGATAACTGACAACTAATTCCTCCATAGGTAACTGTTCTCGTTAAGCCAGGTGTTCTGTATCCGCATGACCTGCTCAATCACATCGCGGACGCATCCCCGTCCGCCTTCTTTTGGTGAGATGTAGAGTGCGATGTCCTGAATGTCGTGGATTGCGTCGGCGGGGCAGGCCGACATTCCCACGGCTTTCATCACGCGGTAGTCGGGCATGTCGTCGCCCATATACAGGATTTGTTCGGCCGCCACGCCGGTTGCATCCATGAACATGCGCAGACATTCCATCTTGTCGGACACGCCCATGAAGATGTGTTTCATGCCTAATTTTGCGTGCCGCAGTTTTACGCGCTCCACATATCCGGCGGTGATGATGCCCACGTGGTAGCCCATATTGCAGGCATTGCGGATGGCATATCCGTCTTTCACGTTGGTGGTTCGCACGGGGTCGCCTTCGGCGGTCAGCGGGGTTACATCAAGCGACAGCACTCCGTCAACATCGAAGATAAATGCCTTTATATCACTGAATTTCTCTTTTACAAATGTCATATGTGTTTTTATTTTGATTAATAAACAGTTTCATAATTTGTGCTGACAGCAGGCTATACACGCGCCGGCAGTCGGGATTTGCGGCCAGCATTTCCAGATGGGTGGCGATAATTTGGCGGTCGTGGCGGCGGGCCGGGCCGGTCTGCGCCTGTAGCGGCGGAAGGTCGCCGATTTTGGCGGCCGTTTCACGGATGAGCGGTTCCAGCATGGCAAGCCTGCCCTCACTTACCCTGTCGGCCAGACAGTAGCAGTAGTTGACGAAGTTGCAGGCAAAAACGGCCGCCAGATGCAGCCGTTTGCGGGCGGCAGAATCCACCTCCACAACGACATCCGACACGGTCGCGGCAAGGCGGCGCAGCTCTTGTGCAAGTTCGGGCGTCGCCGCCTCTGTGCATACGGGGAAATCGCGGGCGCGGAGCGGGTGCTGCTTCGAGAACGTCTGTAGAGGATACATCACCCCGCAACGCGGACTGAACCGGCGCAACACATCCATCGGCAGGCTGCCGGAAGTATGCGCCAGAATACAGCCATCCCACTGTCCCTGTTCCAGCACGGGCACAACGGCATCGTCGCTCAGTGCGGCCAGTATCAGGTCGGATGTGCGGTCTATGGCGGTCACATCGGTGGTGAACGGGGCACACAGCACGGCGGCCAGACTTTCAGCCGACCGTTGCGTCCGGCTGTAAACCTGTGCTATGCGGATGTCGGCAGCACGGAATGCGCGCCCGAAGTGCGTCGCCACATTGCCGGCGCCTAAAAGTGTTATGCTACGAATCATAATCAACCGCAAAGTTATAAAAAAATCCGTTACGGGCCATTCCTTCCGGCGTATATGCCTGATTTTATCTGTAAAATTTAGCAGTATAGACCGCCTGATTCCCTTTGGCGTCGGTTACGGTCAGCTTGAAATCGTGGTTCTTGCCCAACGCGGTGCGGGCGCTGTCAAAGGTGTGTTCGAGCAGGCGGTTTTTAGCGTCATATTCAAACAGCGCCCATTTGCCGTCAATCTCACCGCGATAGTGGGCTATGCCGGAAAAATTGTCGGAAATTTTGAAGCTGATTTTGTTCTTGTTTTGTAATATACTGTGGTTCTTGATATTAAGTGGAGTTATCACGGGGGGCACGGTATCGACGACAATGGCATACGTGCCTAACTGCCGTACATCTGCCACCACCCAGCCGTTATCCCATTTGCCGCCTGCGGACGCCTTACTGCGGCCATTAATCAGGCACAGCAGGGCCTTGTCAGCCATCGAAGCGGGCAAATTCTCCGCCCGTATGCAGATGTGGAACCCCTGATGAACGGGTACAGTGCGGCTGTGCAGATGGAACACAGGCGAATACAGTGTACTGTCCCCCTTCGCTCTGGAATACTCAAACGGCACATCCGTATAAAAAGTGCCCTCCCGAAAGTAAACCTCGATGCCGTCGTCAGCAAGATGGAAGGGACAGTCGGGCTCGGCAAGCTGCCGTACGGACGACGTCTCCGGCCCCGATGCAGGTTCGGCGGACGACTCGGCAAGCACGACAAATTCGAGGCGGCTGGCATTGCCGTTGGTATCCCACAACGTATAATTGACCGTATGTTCTATCCCGTCAGACAGATTCACTATTCCGCGGCGCATCAGAAGCGGATAGTTTTGCAGCCGGTTGCCACTTTCGACCCATAACTTCTGAAACATCTGGTAATGCTGCAAATAGTAGGCGTAATCGGTATGGCTGTTGATGTAGCGGGTGAAATCGAAGCCGAACCGGTCCATCCGATAGTGATAAACCACAATATCATCGACGGCAAGTTCCATCTCATAGATGCCGCATTTGTTGTTAGGACTGCCGGAAAAGCGGTCGAAAGCGAGCACTCCGAATCCAATATCGCCATAGACTTTCAGCGGGGTGGGGGGGGTCAGCCGGTATTTGCCATTATTGAATGTAACATTTGTGCGTTGTGGTGTCAACTGCCCTGATACTCGGGCGTCAGGCGACAGCGGATACAGCATGACCGCCTGAATCGTTGGTGGCAGGCTGTCGGCCACAGTAAACCAGTCAATCAGCGGATTTACAGGGGTTTGTGTTTCGCGGTCGCGGATTTCAAAATGCAGATGCGGCCCTGCCGACCCGCCACTGTTCCCGCTAAGCGCCACAAAATCGCCCCGCTTTACCGGAAACCGCTCGGCCGGCAACTCCAAATCCACCGAAAATGATTCCCTGTCATACTGTTCCTCTTTCACATAGCTCTGAATATCCTTGCGGAAACTCTGCAGGTGCCCGTAAAGGGTCGTCGTTCCGTTGGGATGGTCTATGTACAGCGCCAGCCCGTAGCCACCCGACGATACGCTGATGCGCGACACAAATCCGTCGGCCGCCGCATATATCGGAACGCCAACACGCCCGTCCGTCTTGATGTCAATGCCCGAATGAAAATGATTGGCCCGCAACTCGCCAAACGACGCCGCCAAATAAACGGGTATCTTCACTGGCGAATCAAAATATGTGTGCCCTACAAGCTGTGCCCGCACCGGAACGATATTTACAGCTATCAATAATATGCACAAATGCTTTATATAACAACCTGACATGGAAATTAAAAATATTTTGCCGCAAAATTACAGCTTTTTGCTGTTCCGTCCGCCACAAAATACCCGCTTTTTGGAAAAGTTATACCATTTAACTGTTGATAAACTGTTCCCTGATACACTTTCCTTTAAAACAGCGACAATTCAATCTATCCTTCCTTCTTCAGCCGCCACCCCGCTTCTCCTACGTGCTCGCCAATGATTTCCAAAACGTTTAAGATGTTCTGATTTTCGGGGGTGTTTCCGTTTTTCTGGCTCACCGCGCTCGCGTATTCGAAGCTGACGCTTTCGGCTGCTGCAAGTTTGCCATTATCGTTTGATAATTTGGGTGCGAAGTTACGATTTATTTTGAATTGACAGTCTCCGCAAGACAGATTTTGAGATTCGAGGTCGGTGATACGCTGAAAAAGGACATATCTATTTTTTCTTCAACTCGTTGATATGCATCATCAACCGCCCAAAATAAGCCATCACATTTTCCCCTTTTTCAACGGGAAAAGTCTCTATTGCAAGGGCGATATTATCAATCATACCGTTGTAAATGGCAAACTGTTCTTTCATTCTTTCTTCGTCGTCAGTTTCCCAATACTCGCTTTCGTCGGCAAGATTAAAATCGCAGAAATATTTGTCATTCAAATATTTAAAAAATCGTATAATAAACTGATGTACAACGACTCCCGCATATTGTGTTTTTACCGCAACAGTATAAATCCATGAGCGTTCTTCTTCGTTTTCGGAATGAGTGAAAAATTGCATTCGGGACGGACAAACTATCGTTCCGTTTGACAGAAAAGTAATTGAAACAGTTTCGCAATTGGTTGGCGTAAAACTGATTCCGTAAATTTCATCAAAGGAAGTTTCGGCGCTAAACTCGTCATTCTGAAAATTTGTGCGGTAAGTATGGTATTGCCAGCCATAAACCTGTGCAACATTTTTTATTTCCTCAATCAGCGCAGGTAATAATTTTGCTTTTTTGAGTCGTCCCCGGTAATGAATGCTTAATCCCATGTCGTTTAATTATGAGGCAAAGATAGCATAAAATTTTCAATTCCTTTCCATATAAATTGCCGCTCTGTCCTTTTGCTACAGCATTTCTCTTACTTTCCGCAATATTTCGATGAAAGAATCGATTTCGGAGCGGGTGTTGTAGAGGGCGAATGAGATGCGCAGCATGGCGGTAACTCCGAAGTGGGTCATTACGGGGTCGGCACAGAGGCGGCCGGAGCGGGTTGCCACCCCCATTTTGTCGAGCAGTACTGCCAAATCGTAGGGATGAACGCCGTCAATGTTGAACGAAATTACGCCTGCTTTTTCGGGCTGTTGGCCATAAATACGCAGGCCGGAGATTTCGGAGAGTTTTTTTGTGGCGTATGTCAGCAGGGTGTTTTCGTGGGCGAGCCATGCCTGGCGTTGTGGCGACATGAGGAATTTCACGGCTTCGCCCAGCGCTATCGTGCCGGAGATGTTCGGGGTTCCGGCTTCAAATTTGTATGGCAGCCGGTTGAAAGTGGTGTTTGCAAACGACACCTGTTCAATCATTTCGCCGCCGCCCTGATAGGGGGGCATCTGTTCGAGCAGCTCCTTTTTTCCGTAGAGGATTCCCACGCCGTTTGGCCCGTACATTTTATGGCCGGAGAACACGTAGAAGTCGGCATCGAGCGCCTGTACGTCCACCGGCTTATGGGCAATCATCTGGGCGCCATCGACTAACACCCGCACGTTACGGCGGTGTGCCATGCTGATGATGTCGGCTATGGGGTTAACAGTTCCCAGCGTGTTCGACACGTGCGCCACTGCTATCAGTCGCGTACGCGGGGTGAGCAGCGCGTCAAGCTGTTCGGTCATGAGACGGCCGCTGTCGTCAAATGGCAGCACACGGATTGCAGCGCCTTTGCGGGTGGCCATGAGCTGCCACGGGACGATATTGGCGTGATGCTCCATTTCGGACACTACGATTTCGTCGCCTGCGCTGACGAATGCTTCCCCGAAAGAATATGCCACGAGGTTGATACTTTCGGTGGAGCCTTTAGTGAAAATTATTTCGCTGTCGCTTTGGGCGTTAATAAAATTCCTGACCGATGTTCGTGTGTTCTCAAATTCGGCGGTGGCTTTGTCGGCCATGAAGTGTGCGCCGCGGTGTATGTTTCCGTAATAATCCCGTGCCAGCTGTTCTTCTGCCTGCCACACTGCCGTCAGCTTGAGCGAGGAGGCGGCGTTGTCGAGATAGATTAGCGGGCGGTCATAAACCTGTCGGTTCAGAATCGGGAACTGTGCCCGCAGTAACTGTATATCCTGTTCGTTCAACATGCGTTATCAGTAGTGGTAGCTGTCTAACCATCGTTCAATTAATTCTGCCGTATGTTCAGACGCGAATTTGCAGTTAAGTTTTTTGAGCAGTTCGGTGATGAAGGCTTTGGCGAGCAGGCGTCGTGCGTCATGTTCGGCTATTCCGCGTGCGCGGCAGTAGAACAGCGCGTCGCTGTCGGGCTGGCCGACTGTGGCGCCATGGCTGCATTTCACGTCGTCATTGTCGATAACGAGGTCGGGCTTTGTGAACATTTTTGCGTCGTCGCTTAATAGCAGGTTATCGTTCCGCTGTGTTGCGACGGTTTCGGCGGCACGGGGGCCTACATGGATGCGTCCGTTGAAGACGCCGATACCGTTGTCGCTCAGGATATTACGAAACAGCTGGTCGGATGTGGCGCCTGCCCCGGAATGTTCAACTGTGGAGAGGTGCGAAATTTGCTGCCCCTGTGACGGGAATGAGGCTCCAAGCAGGCGTGTTTCGGAATATTTCCCCTCTAACCGCATGTTAAAGCTGTTAATCACCTGTCGTCCGCTGAAGGTTACCGAACACAGCGCCGTTTTTGAGCTGGCGGCCTGTCGGCAAAGGAAGGAGTTGTATAAATTCGCATAATATCCGTCGTTGAGCTGTGTCAGTGCCACATTTGACTTGCTGTCGGCGAAGATTTCCGTTACGCCGTTAAAGATGGCATTATTTGGCGCGTTCACGATGTTGCGGATGCAGATATTTACAGATGTATCCTTTTCCGCGATAATCATGTTATGATAGTTTGCGAATCCGACAGTTGTGATGTTATAGATATAGACGGGGCGGAATGTCTGGACTGTTTTGGGCAGATATATCACGAAGCCGTCGTTGCAGAAGGCGGTGTTCAGGGCGGTCAGCGGGGTCTCATATTTGTTTGTCAGGTTCGCGAAATAGTCTTTGGCGATGTCGCGGTGCTGTTCGATGAACTGTCGCAGGCCTGTAATTTTGTAGTTGCGCACGAATGAGCAGTCGTCGCTGACTATCTGGCCGTTTTTGACCACCACTGTTCTCACGCCTTCGATAGGCCGGAAGCGCAGAGTTTTGCGCCATGGCGGGATATTTTCGAGGTCGTCGTTTGCCGGATACAGCGCGGTGAGGGGGCTTATTTGCCGGTATTTTTCGTCGTTAAAGTCGGCGCTCTCGAAGAAGCGCTCTAACGCCGACTGCCGCAGGCTGTTCATCAGGGCGGGGGCACTACCGTGCAGTACTTTCTTTCCGCGTGCGAACAGCTCTCTGTATTTTTCTTCCAAGCTCATGGCTTTTCCTCCTGAATCCAGTCGTATCCTTTATCTTCGATGTCCCAGGCTAATTCGGGGCCGCCGGTACGGATGATG
Organism: Bacteroidales bacterium; assembly: GCA_031272965.1. Taxonomy (GTDB): domain Bacteria; phylum Bacteroidota; class Bacteroidia; order Bacteroidales; family Prolixibacteraceae; genus JAISSS01. Next base: position 28,127 of record JAISSS010000028.1, read on the forward strand.
CGGCCTTTGCTCAGTACGTGGACGAAATTCGGGCGCACATAGCTGAGCAGCTGGCAGTGGTGGGTGATGACGAGCATCGCCCGTGTGTCGGTTTTGAGCTTCCCGATAGCATCCGAGACGTTACGCAGGGCGTCAACGTCGAGGCCGGAATCTATCTCGTCGAGGATGGCCAGGTCGGGTTCGAGCATCGCCATTTGGAAGATTTCGCTTTTCTTTTTCTCGCCGCCGGAGAATCCCTCGTTTACTGAGCGGTTGATGAGTTCAGGGGGCATGTTCAGCAGTTTCTCCTTGCCGTGCATATATTTAAGGAACTGGCCGCCGGCAAGCTCCGCCCGGTTATTGAACTTGAGGCGTTCATTGACGGCCGCTTTCAGGAAGTTGGCAACGGGAACGCCGGGTATTTCTACCGGCGACTGGAAGCTGAGGAACAGCCCCCGTCGGGCGCGCTCTTCCGGTGGCTGTGTTAACAAGTCGCTGTCTTTGAAAACGACCGTTCCCATGGTAACGGCATATTCAGGCCGTCCAACAAGCACGTTACACAGCGTACTTTTCCCGGACCCGTTTGGCCCCATAATGGCATGAACCTCGCCCGCGTTTATCTGCAGGTTGATACCGCGAAGTATCTCCGTGCCGTTGATGGAAGCGTGTAAGTCCTTTATTTTCAACATAATATCTTCTTTCAATTCTTAAAAATTAAATACTGCTTCGTTAAAGGTTTTCAGTGTCAGGTCTTTATCGGAAATGAGCGCTTCGCAGGGCGGGATGCGCCAGTCGATGCCCACAGCAGGGTCATTATAGATGATTCCGCTTTCGCTTTCGGGGTGGTAAAAGTTGTCGCATTTATAGGCGAACAGGGCGGTATCGCTCAGCACGGAGAATCCGTGTGCGAACCCGCGCGGAATGAAGAATTGTTTTTTGTTGTCGCCGGAGAGTTCTATTCCGAACCATTGTCCATACGTGGGCGATGTCCGGCGCAGGTCAACGGCGACGTCGAACACAACCCCTTCGATGACGCGCACTAATTTGGCCTGTGCATGAGGGGGCAGTTGGAAATGCAGTCCGCGCACCACGCCGCGTGTCGAGCGCGATTCGTTGTCCTGCACGAAGTCGGCGGTGATACCGGCTTCTCTGTATCGCTCGGCATTATAGCTCTCTAAGAAGTAGCCGCGGGCGTCACCGAACACGCGGGGTGTCAGTATGAGCAGGCCGTCTATCGGGGTTTTTTGTATATTCATATCTGTGGCCTTAGAATGACATAATCATGTTGTCGGCTAATTTAATGAGGTATTGGCCGTAGTGATTTTTTGCCAGCGGTGCGGCTAATTTGAGTAGCTGCTCGCGTCCGATGTAGCCCATATTGTAGGCTATTTCTTCGATGCACGACACCTGCAGGCCTTGTCGCTGTTCGATAGTGGCGATGAAATTGGAGGCCTGTAGCAGGCTGTCATGCGTTCCCGTGTCAAGCCATGCGAATCCGCGGCCGAGCAGTTTCACGCTCAGGCGGTGTTCCTGCAGGTAGAGGCGGTTGAGGTCGGTGATTTCCAGCTCGCCACGGGCCGAGGGTTTCAGCGATTTTGCTTTGGCGACCACGTCGTTGGAATAGAAATACAGCCCTGTAACGGCATAGTTAGACTTGGGATTGGCGGGTTTCTCCTCAATAGAGAGCACTTGCCCCTTGCCGTCAAACTCGGCCACGCCATATCTTTCGGGGTCATTAACGTAGTAGCCGAACACTACGGCGCCGTCTCTGATGCGGACCGCCTCCTCGAGGGTCTTGCGAAAGTTGAAGCCGTAGAATATGTTGTCGCCTAGAATCATGCACACCCTGTCGGAGCCTATAAATTCTTCCCCGATAATGAAGGCCTGTGCCAGTCCGTCCGGTGAGGGCTGTACTGCATAGCTTATGCGCAGTCCGAGTTCGGCGCCGTCGGCCAGCAGTTCTTCGTAGAGGTGGATGTCCTGCGGGGTAGAGATGAGCAGTATGTCGCGGATACCCGCCAGCATCAGCACTGACAGCGGGTAGTAAATCATGGGTTTGTCATACACCGGAATTATCTGCTTGGAGATAACTTTTGTAATTGGGTACAGGCGGGTTCCGGAGCCGCCGGCGAGTATTATTCCTTTCATATATTGAACAGTTGTTTAAAATAAGTTATTGTTTTATTTAGTCCTTCTTCTATGGGGGTAGTCGGTTCCCATCCATTGAGGATTTGTTTTGCCAGGCTCACGTCAGGGTTTCTGCGGACGGGGTCGTCGTCGGGCAGGGGGCGGAACGTCAGCTCGGAGCGGGAACCGGTGAGCCGGATGACGGTCTCGGCCAGTTCGCGGATGGTATATTCATGGGGGTTCCCCAGATTCACCGGTCCGGTGATGCTGTCGTCAGTGTTCATCAGGCGGATGAGGCCGTCCACGAGGTCGTCAACATATTGGAAGCTGCGGGTGTGTGCTCCGTTGCCATAGATTGTGATGGGTTTCCCTTGCAGCGCCTGCACTATGAAGTTGGAGGTTACACGGCCGTCGCCGATGGCCATACGCGGCCCGAAGGTGTTGAAAATCCGGGCTATTTTTATACGTACCCCGTTCCGGTTGTGATAGTTGATGAACAGCGATTCGGCGCATCGTTTGCCCTCGTCATAACACGAGCGCGTACCGATAGGATTTACATTGCCCCAATAGTCTTCCCGTTGCGGGTGCATTGCGGGGTCGCCGTAAACCTCGCTGGTGGAGGCCTGTAATATACTGGCGTTCAGGCGTTTGGCTAATCCGAGCATGTTCATGGCGCCCAATACGGCCGTCTTGATGGTCTTGATGGGGTTCTGCTGATAATGCACGGGCGAGGCGGGACAGGCGAGGTTGTATATCTGGTCAACTTCCGCATAATATGGCATAGTTATATCGTGCCGCACTAATTCAAAGTACGGCTGGTGAAGCAGCCCGACCACATTAGCCTTTGAACCGGTGAAAAAGTTGTCTAAACAAATCACCTCGTGGCCGTCCGCCAGTAATCTCTCGCATAAGTGCGAGCCGATAAACCCGGCCCCGCCAGTTACTAACACTCGTTTCATCCGACGTCATAATTTCGGTGCAAAAGTAGATGTTATCTTTTCATTAAATACATAACAGCTGCTCAAAATGATATTTTGCGGTCAAAAATTAACAATAAGGCAATATTGCGGGCTAATTCTGGCGGATATGGATACCTGCATCATTGATGCCCTGCAAAAGAGATACCGGCATCCGGTGCCGGATGATGAAGCGGTATTGCCCCGGCATGAAGTACATGTTTTCGCGGTACAGTATGGAGTTGTCGAACAAGTCGCCGATTCCGGTTCCTGTCCAGCCTCCTGCGCCGTTTCTGAGCGGCAGTTGAAGCGTGTCAGTTTTGCTGTGGCCGTCCGGGAAAACGGTTTGCAGCGCTATCCACAGGTTCTGGAACGGATAGTTGCCGCGGTTTCGCAGGTCGAAGAACACGTCGCCCCGCAGGGGAACGCGGGTCTCGAAGGTGAACACCAATGCCGAATCGCGGGCCCATCCGCGGGCCTCGATATGCCGAAATTCCTGAAAGGCGCCTCCCGGACGGCATGACAGCATCATGACCGCCACGAATGTCGCTATGACGGCGACTGTTCTATCCTGTTTTCGGCGCAGCATGGGTTTCAGCGTGGCTGTTATTATCACTTTTTGGGGCATTATTGGAGCCTTGTTTGCGGGGCTTTCTCTTCTTTTTGTTTTTCCGGTCGAAGCGGGTCAGCGTGTCCGGCGACAATATGTCGTTGAAAACCGCCTCTTTAGCGACTTTTTGGACGTCATTGCCGGTCAGTTGTGGCGGCTTGATGCCACGGCTGTTTAATTTCAGGATTTCCTTGACGCGCTCCACGGGGATTCCCACGATTTCTTCGGCATTGTTCTGGTAATACATTATGCGGGCTAGGATGTCCGATTTCACGTATTTCCAGCGGCCTTTTTCGGATTCGAGGGGGATTTCTGTCGGGGGGAAATCGCTCTGCATATCCATATAGCAGTCGAGCTCGAAGTTGAGGCAACATTTGAGCTTTCCGCACTGGCCGGCGAGTTTTTGGGGGTTCAGGGAGATTTCCTGGCACCGTGCCGAATGGGTTGCCACAGAGCTGAAGCTTGAAATCCATGATGCGCAGCACAGTTCGCGTCCGCAGGGGCCTATTCCGCCGATGCGTCCCGCCTCCTGCCGTGCTCCGATTTGTTTCATCTCGATGCGTATGTGGAACGTGTCGGCCAGCACCTTGATGAGTTCGCGGAAATCAACCCGTCCGTCAGCGATGTAGTAGAATATTGCTTTGGTGCGGTCGCCCTGATATTCCACGTCGCCGATTTTCATGTCTAATTTGAGGTCGGCCACAATCTGGCGGGCGCGAATCATTGTTTGATGTTCCAGGCCGATTGCTTCGTGCCACTTGTCGATGTCGGCCTGTTTTGCCTTGCGGTAAATCTTGCGGCATTCGCCATTGACGAGCATGGCTTTGTGGCGGCACAGCTGGCGCTTTATGAGGTCTCCGGTGAGGCTGACCACCCCGATGTCGTGGCCGGGGTTTGCTTCCACGGCCACGATGTCGCCTACTTCGAGCTTTAGCTGGCTGACGTTGCGGAAATAATCTTTCCGGGTGTTCTTGAAGCGTACTTCGACGATGTCGGTGGCGTTCTCCCCATGTCCCACGTCGCTTAGCCAGTCGTAAACATTGAGCTTACAGCCACCGCAACAGCCGCCGCATCCCCGTTCTATGTTTGTATTTAAACTGTCGTTCATTTGTAGTCTTTAATAGTTAAGGGCACCTCTAATTTTCACTTTTTTGCAATTCAGCCAGAGGTGCGTTAAAACTAAACTGCAATTTGACTGCAAAGTTATGTATTTATTTTTAATTGACAAGCGTTTTTTTTGAAAAA
>JAISSS010000029.1 GCA_031272965.1 Bacteroidales bacterium
CCCGACCACCCGCGCTCGGTCTATGGCTGGGGCGGCAACCATATCTTCGGCGGCACACGCGAAACGCCCGAATTTCAATCTATCGTCTATGACTTCGGCGAGTTCACCCTCACCTGCGACAACGCCTGCGCCACAAACTATATGACCAAGACGCCCGGCGACATTCGCAATGACCCGACCCGCTGGCCAAACTGGCGCAACAACGCCACCCGTACAGAGATTTACGGCACCGAAGGGCTGATGTATCTCGGACGGCACGGCGGCGGCTGGCAGGTACTCGGTCCCAACAACGAGATAGTGGCGCAGGAAGGCGGCGCCTTCCCCGACAACGAGCATCAGAAGAACTTCATCGACTGCCTCCGCTCGCGCAAACCCACTAACGGCGACCCCGAACAGTGCCACAAAAGCGCCGTCCTGGTACATCTCGGCAACACCTGCTATCGCGTCGGCAACCGCCAACTGCTCTTCGACCCCGCCACCGAGCGCTTTACAAACTCCGACGAAGCCAACCGCATAGCCCGCGGCGCCTATCGCAAAGGCTACGAAATACCCGAAAAGGTGTAGGGGTGTTTCCCCGGCCCGCTATGGACGGAATGTAAAACATAATACACACATTGCGTACCTAACGGTACACAATAACCCTTGGGCAATTTTTTGGAAGGCTGTTTTGGCTCTGTAAAATTGGGCGTTTAGGGATTATTTCTGTGCTATGTCGTCAAAGAGGCATTGCAGCCAGGCTTTTCCGCGGGCGAGCAGGGAGTCAGTGTCGGCACCGCGGCGGAGAATGACAGTCTCGGCTTTGCAGTCGTAAACCGCTGCACCGTCGGGGGCGACCACTCCAAAGCCATCAGGGAAAGTGTAGAAGGCGAAGTTCGGGGGCGATTGCGCCAATATGTTCCTGCTGAAGCGGAAGCCGGAAGCGTCAATATCCATTTGTGCCAGCAGGGTAGCGGCGATGTCGCTTTGCGAGCATATTGCGGAGATATTGGCAGGCTGTTTTATTGCCCCGCCTGTCCACAGCATGAAAATATCATGTCTTTCGGGCGCAAAATATTCCACGCCGGAGGGATAGAACATCTTGTGGTCAGGCACGAGTATAATCAGGGTTCGGTTCCAGTCGGGGCGCTGTTTCATGTACCTGATGAACGCGCCGATGCAGCTGTCGGTGTAAGCAACCGTGTTGAGGTAGGGGTTATCGAAGCGGTGCATTGGCGCCTCAAAGGGTTCGTGGCTGCTCAGGGTAAGAAACATTTTCAGATATGGCGTAGAAGTTTCCGCATCAATTTGTGAGCACAGGTGTGCGAAAGTGATATGGTCTGGGGCGCCCCACTTCGACAGCCGGTGTTCCATGGGGAAATCCCTGTCCATTGTTATGTCGGAAGTTCCCTGGGCGTTGAAGAGTGTTTTTATGTGGGCGAAATTCAGGTCGCCGCCATAGAGCATGGAGGTTTTGTAACCTGCCTCTTTAAGCGAGCGCTGAATTGAGCATAAGTTCTCTGTTTTTTTCGGATATTTCACTATTGAGAGCATCGGCTGGGCGGGGTATCCGGCTAATACGGCCGTAAGGCCGCGGTCGGTGCGGAACGAATTGGCATACATGCCGGAGAACACGATGCTTTCTCCGGCTATCCGCAGCAGCTCCGGCGTAACGCCCTGCTCGACGACTGAGGGCTGAATGGCAAACCGCGAGAAACTCTCCAGAACGATGAACACGATGTTGGGGCGTTTTTCTGCCAGCAGCTCCGGCACACTGTCGCTGGCGGCAGGCAGGGACGCCTCAAACAGCCGGTGAGCTTCCGCATCGGGAAAGAAGCGATACTGTCGGGCAAAATCGTCGCGCAATTCTAATGACGACAGCACACTGAACAAGGGATTTACTGCGGCATGATTGAGGAACATCCTGTCGCTGAAATATACGCGGTTGATGTTCATCGTCGCAGTGGAAACACCGCCGCGAATGGGCAAAAACAGGCATCCCAGCAGCAGCAGACCAACCGGCAGCCGCCGTAACGGATTCGAGGCCCGACAGACGGGGAACTGCGGGAGGACGGTGCACAACACTAATCGATACTGAACAAATGTGTGAAACAGCATCACTATAACACCACCCAGCGCCCACCACAGCGGCACATTGGCCAAAACTAACTGCGGATGAGCAAGGTAGCTATATGCCGTCCGGTCTATTTTGAAGCCCCAAAAACCGTAGAGCACAATGTCCGGTATGGCCGTAAATGCAATAGCCGCGCAGACGACAAGAAAATAGATGCGCAGAAACCGCTTCAACCCGCGTACCCTAAACAGCGACACGAGCAATGTCAGCCCGGGGATAACCATAAAATACCCGCCCATTGACAGGTCCATGGGCAGTCCGTGCCACAACACCCGCAGGAAGTTGCCCAATCCTGCCTCGCCTGATGCACGGTGATGAAACAGCATAAACAGCGCCTTATCGACAATGAAAGTCAGAACCAGCACAGTATATGCCGCCACGAAAAAAAGTAACCGCCGGAAGCGCGAACTCTTTATCATCGCTGATAAATCCGCAAATAATCAATTTCGAACTGCATCGGCAGGACATAAACCTCTTCCGACAAGCGCGTATCTAAGGCGAGGGTCAGCAGTACATACTGCGAGCTGTGGAACGGATTGGTCTTGGCTTTGCCGTTAATGGTTGTTGACAGGTCTGTTTCGCTAAGCAGCTTGTCGTCAAGGTATATGCGGATTGCCACCTCGTCCCAATCCATGCGCCAGATGTGGAATTTGTCGGCCCAGTCAGGGTCTTTGTCGGTGAAGTGACTGAGGCGCCACACTTCGGTATGGCTTTGATATGTTGTGGTTTCGCCTTCCCAGTGCAGGCTTACCGGCATGGTGGGATATACGCCGCCGTCATGGATGAACTCGAGCACGTCGATTTCGCCGCCCGCCGCGCCGCTCACATCCTGCCCCATGAGCCATATTGCAGGCCAGGCGCCGTAGCATACGGGGATTTTGGCGCGCACTTCGAGCCGCCCATATTTAAACGAATGTTTGCTCTTTGTTGTTATTTCCGCAGACGTATATTCCGCATATTCGCGGTTCTTCTTCCAATCTGTACTGCCTTCCTCGTATCTGTCGTTGAGCACCCGTTCCTTTTTGGCTTCCAGAACAAGGCATCCGTCTTTTATGGAAGCGTTCTTTTTCTGGAAATATTGGAGCTCTTCGTTGCGCTGGAATCGGGAAGTGAAGTTCCAATCGGTGCTGCTGATACTTGCGGCGTCGAACTCATCGCTCCATACCAACTGATATTTTGCGGTCGTTGATACGGGGATACGTGCGGTAACGGTTCCGGCGGCGTTGGAGGCGATGATTTCGGCCTCGCCCATACTTATGGCCGTAGCGGTGGTTGTGGCGCCGACAGCCGGAGATACTGTAACTATTGCCTCGTTTGTGGACGTCCATTTCAGGGTCTCCGGGCCTTCTTCGGCGTCGGCAGGAATGGTTGTGGCGGTCAGGGTAGCCGTTTCACCCGTGGCCAAGTTCTGGATGCTTGCCGGAGAGACGGTTATTATTTTCAGCGTCAGGTCGGCGGTAACGATAACGGGGATTTTCGCCGTAACGGCGCCGGATTTCACTACGACGTTGGTACTGCCTTCCTTTATTGCCGTAACCGTATTGGTGGCAGCGCTGCCGGTAGCCGAAATCACTGTAGGGTCTTCGGCTGACCATTGATAAGTAACGCCCTTGGCATCCGCCGGTATGGGCGTAGCTGTAACCGTGCCGCTTTGTCCTACTGCCAGACTCAGCGATGCGGGCGAAAGAGAGAATCCAGTGAGTTGTCCCTGTTCAATTTCAGTGTCGGAACTGTCGCCACCGCAGGCAGGAAGCAGCATCACGCCTGCCACAGCAAGTCCCGAAAAAAGTATGTCTATAGTCTTCATAAAGCTAAATGTGAATATTCGATTACAAAAATAGACATTTTTTTTCATTACTGACCGACAAAAATAATAATTTTTTTTTGAGATGACGAAAAAGGGCGACAAGAAATCGCCCTAAAGTTTGTAATTTTGTAGTTGCAAAACAAAAAAAATCATACAAACTATGAGCAAAGATACGAAAAAAAATTTAGTCGGTCAGCCGATTTTCAAACAAATTATTAAAAT
>JAISSS010000052.1 GCA_031272965.1 Bacteroidales bacterium
ATTTCATCATCAAGCCCGAACCGGGCGGCGACCTCACGTATGCCAAAGGTAACTATCACAGTATCAACGGTAATATTGAAGTTTCGTGGACAAACGAAAGCGGCGTCTTTAAACTTGAAATTACTGTTCCGGCAAACACCACTGCAACCGTGATTTTACCTGACGGCTCTTTGCACGAGGTTGGTGCAGGGAAACATAAGTTTTAAGCAGTATGTAAGTGAATAGGGTTGTATTTTTCTTTTTGTTATTTGCCGGAAAAAGTGTATTTTTGCGGCAAATTTTATGGGGAGTTTTAACCGGACTTCGACTCCTCCCTTAGAAAAGTGTTCCAGAAGACTTGTTTGTGTATGTATAAAACGTTTAAATACTGGCAGATGCGCACCATCGTTATGACGATGATTGGTTATGCGCTGTTCTATTTTGTACGAAAAAATTTCAGTATGGCCATGCCAGGCATGGAAGAGTTGGGCATATCCAAGACCAGTCTTGGCATGTTCCTGACTATTAACGGGCTTGTATATGGTGGGTCGCGATTTATCAACGGCATTTTTGCCGACCGTATGAACGCGCGGTATTATATGGCAGTGGGGTTGGCGTTATGTGCGCTCTCCAATTTTGCATTCGGGTTTGGCGTTGACATTGCTGCGTGGCTGTCGGGCGAATCGTCGGGTACCCAATTTACTAACGTGCTGATACTGTTTATGGGTATTACATGGTTAATCAACGGGCTGTTGCAGGGCAGCGGATTTCCTCCGTGTGCGCGGCTGCTCTCACATTGGATACCCCCTAACGAGCTGTCCACCAAGATGTCGGTGTGGAACACGTCTCATTCCATAGGCGCAGGTGCGGTAGTATTGTTGTGCGGCTATATTATGGGGGGCAAATTTGAATGGATGGGCAGCGACGGGTTATGGCGGTGGTGCTTTTGGCTGCCTGCCTCTATTGCGTTTGCCGGGGCTATATTGCTGTTTATCTTCATGCGCGACACGCCGTCCAGCGTCGGTTTGCCCGAATTGCCGGATGTGGTAGCGGTCAAGAATACGAAAACAGATGAAACGAAGGCCTTTTTGCGCGAAAAAGTGTTCGGCAATCCGCTGATATGGATTCTGGGAATCGGCAATTTTTTCGTATATGTTGTGCGGTTTTCCGTACTTGACTGGGGGCCTACGCTGCTGAAGCAGTCTAAAGGCGTCGAGATGGAACTCGCCGGCTGGATGGTAGTGTTGTTTGAGTGTGCCGGAATTGTGGGGATGCTTGTTGCCGGCTGGGCAACCGACCGCTTCCTGCGGGGGCGGGCTCATCGCACATGCGTGTTCTGCATGTTGGGTGCCATGCTGTTTGCACTGCTGTTTTGGAGATTGCCTGACAGCACGTCAACGTGGATATATTTCGCGACACTGTGTGCCACAGGATTTTTCATATACGGACCGCAGGCACTGGTGGGCATCGCGGCGGCAAATCAGGCGACCAAGAAAGCGGCGGCTACTGCTAACGGCCTCACCGGAATCTTCGGATATGCCAGCACTGCCGTGTCCGGCGTGGGATTCGGATATGTGGCGCAGCACTACGGATGGGACTTCGCCTATATCACTATTATCGCCATGGCTTTTGTCGGCATGTTATCATTCCTGCTAATGTGGAACGCCAAAGCCGACGGCTATGAGAGAAACGTTTAGCTGTTTAAGTTGATATGAGAAAAATATTTATGATTGTTTTCGTGGTCGTAACAGGGGCATGTAACTCTCCGCTTCGGAATGTGTCGAATCAGGCAAGTATAGCAAATCCTGCTTTCGAAAAATATCGCTACTCCGGCGATGGTTCCTGCATCGTCAGTGGCCATCGCGGGGGGGTGGAGTTCCCTGAAAACAGCATCGAGGGATTCAGCCATGTACTCGAAAACATGCCTGCGTTCTTCGAGATTGACCCGCGTATGACCAAAGACAGTGTCATCGTACTGCTTCACGATGCCACACTCGACCGAACAACTACCGGCGTCGGCAAGCTGAAAGATTACACGTGGGCGGAGCTACAGGAAACGGTGCGCCTGAAAGCTCACGACGGTACGCCCACAGAATACAAAATACCCCGTATAGAAGACGTTATTGCATGGGCAAAAGGAAAGACCATTATAAATTTAGACAAAAAGGATGTGCCTTTGGCGGTTACTGCCGCGCTCATCACGCGGCTGAAAGCCGAAGACCGCGTGATGGTTACAGTACATACCGGTGCGCAGGCACGATTCTATTATGACCGTATTCCCACGATAATGATGTCGGTGTTCTGTACTACCCGCAACGAATTTGAAGACTTTCTCATCTCCGGCGTCCCCCCTGACAACGTAATAGCTTACGTGGGGCCAAGCATTAACAGCGATAACCGCTATATAGTTGAGCGCCTGCACAAAATGGGCATACGCTGCATGATTTCATTGGCGCCTACTCATGACCGGCTGGCAACGCCGGAAGAGCGCCAGGAAAAGTACCTCATGGAACTTGCCGCAAAACCTGACATCATTGAAACTGACCGCCCCGTAGAACTGGGGAAGGTCTTGCATTAATCCGAATATTATTAACCGAAAAATAAAAATATGAATTTGACGAAATCTTCCAATCCTGTGCTGAACGATTCAGTGTTCAGTCAAATGCTCACCTCGCAGGCTATACCCGCCGAGGCGATGACCGTTAATGGAACTGTCCGCAAAACCGCCCTGTCATTAGCAGTGCTGGTTGCTGCTGCCGTTTATTCGTGGCAGCATATCAGTGGTGGTTTTCCCCTGATTATCAGTGCAATAGGCACATTCGCAGTGGCCATTGTAACTGCCTTCAAACCTGCGCTTGCCCGCTATACTGCCATTATTTATGCCGTGCTGGAAGGCGTCCTGCTGGGCGTGATTTCCCGAATGATGGAGCAGTCCTATCAGGGGCTGGTAGCCAGAGCTGTTGTTATCACTTTTGGGGTGTTCCTGCTGATGCTGGTACTCTACCGTTCCGGCGTCATCAAAGTATCGGGCAAGTTCGCCACCGGGCTGATTGCGGCTACAGGAGGCGTAGCCCTGCTGTATCTCGGCAGCTTCATCGCACGGCTGTGCGGGGTGGATGTCAGCTTCCTGTCGGGCAGCAGCACGTTAAGCATTGGCATAAGCATTGTCGTTGCCGCTATCGCTGCACTCAATCTGATACTTGACTTCGACTTCATCGAGCGTGGCGCAGCCATGAACGCCCCGAAAACTATGGAGTGGTATGGCGCTTTCGGCCTGATGGTTACATTAGTCTGGCTCTATATCGAGATATTGCGGCTGTTAGCCAAAATTGCGGCCCGCCGAAACTGACAGACAGCCCGATTGCGGGGTGAGGATTCTCTGGTATAGAAGTTCGTTTTGCCATCCGTCGGGAGTGCGGCGCCATTCCCGCTTCTCTCCGCAGCAGCTGAATCCGGCTTTCTCAAACAGCGCGATGCTGGCGGCGTTGTCGGCACCTATATTTGCATACAGCTGGTGCAGTCCGAGCGAATTATAAGCATAAGTACATAATAACAGAAGAGCCTCGAAGGCTAATCCATGGCGGCGGTCAGACGGTTCAAAAACCAGTATACCGACACCGGCACGGAGATGGTATGGTTCAAAGTCGAACAGGTCAATAGCCCCAACCGGTCTGTCTTCCATATTGCACAGCATCAGCCGCAGTTGCCGCAGTTCGTAAATATCGCGGTGCGAATTTTCAATATACTGCTGCAGGACGTGCCGCGACCACGGCGCATGAGTGTCGCTCACCGGCCATATCTCAGGCGCGTTCTCCCACCGGTAAAGCGTCTCCAAATCGTCCGGCTCAATGGCCCGCAGTTTTACTTTCCCATATTCTAATCTTATGTTCATTAATATATTGATTATTATATTATCCGGTATTAAATTATTCAAAAGAATCAGGAAAACAGGCTTCTGCGAAGGGTCAGATAGGGCGATGAATACCGCCGTCCTGCAGTGTCGAACAGCAGGATTTTACACCAGTAATATCTGCGAAGGGAGCGGTCATATTCATGGAAAGCGTCTAACCGTATCGGCAGCCGGTGCATCTTTCCTGCTTCCAGATACAGCGGGTAAATTACAGCCTTGTTGATACCCGTCAATTTGAACTTGCGAAACGACCACAACTTCCTGAATATAATAACGGGAGCGTCAATATCGATGTCGCCTGATGAGCGGTTGACTATAGACAGCGTGATTACGTCCGGACGAAACACCTTGTCGCCGCTCAACGACAGCTTCAGTTTGCGCGAGCGCGGAAACGGCAACAGACTGTCGTCCGGAAACAGTATCCGCTGCACAGCCATATAAGCAAATGCCAGCACGGTTACGCCCACAAAAAAACGAAATATATGCCACCCGTCGGTTCGGTATAACGCCTCAAAAAACGCCCGCATAAGCCACCTTATTATTGTTAATCCCAATTAAATTCATGCCGCAAAAATAGGAACATTTTTCGGTATTACAAAAAAGTTGCTGTTTTTTCAGTAATTTTGCATCCAATATGAGTTATATCAGATGGATAGACGACATTTTTTGAAAGTTTCACATGGTATTGCGGGGGCGTTGCTGTGCGACGGTTGTTCCTCTCTGCTGAGTGCCTCCGGCAGTAACATTGTCCGATTCGGGCTTGTTACTGACCTGCACTTTGCCCACCGAGCTAAGTCCGGTAGCAGATATTATGAACAGTCGGTCGCCAAACTGCGCGATGCGATACGGGTTTTTAATGAACAAAAGCCGGATTTTATTATCGAACTCGGCGACTTCAAAGACCAGGGAAGCACCGCCACTGACACCCTCGCCTTCTTAGACGAAATAGAAGCAGAATATCAGACCTTCAACGGGCCTGCTTACCATGTACTTGGGAATCATGACCAGGACAATATCAGTAAGGAAGACTTCTTCAAACACATCTCCAATCCGGGCGCGGCTAACGGCAAACGATACTACTCTTTTGCCGTAAACGGCGTGAAATTTATCGTCCTCGATGCCAACTATAAAGAAGACGGCACCGACTACGACCGCGGCAATTTCGACTGGACAAAGGCATTCATTCCCAGCTCGCAGACCGAATGGCTGTCGCGGGAACTGAACACCCGTAAACCGGTTGTCATATTTCTGCACCAGTTGCTCGACGTTACCCGTCGCAAAGACGGAACAGTGGTTGGCAATGCCGACGCGGTAAACGAAATACTTGCCCGACGCGGCAACGTAATGGCAGTATTTCAGGGGCATCACCATGCCGGCAGCTATAACTTCAGCAATGGCATACACTATTTCACCATGAATGGGATGATTGAAGGCGCCTTGCCGAAAAATAACAGCTATGCAGTTGTGAGTATCGACAAATCGCACAGCATCACTGTCGATGGCTATTTTAACTGCGAAGACCGCCTGTTAGAGCGGCGGTTGTGAGCCGACAGTGATTGACAAAAAGTTTAAGATTGTCTTAATTTTTTCCGTAATTGTCAGACTTATTGGATATTGACGTATTTTTGCAGCCATGAAACAACGCATATTATTTGTTTGTTTGGGTAATATATGCCGTTCTCCGGCGGCGGAAGCGATATTTACTGCTATGGTGCGTCATGCGAACATGCAGATGCAGCTGTCGTGCGAATCTGCGGGAATAATCGGCTATCATGCGGGCGAGGCGCCTGACAGCCGGATGAGGCGTTATGCCGCCCGCCGCGGATATGACCTGCTGTCGCGGGCCCGACAGTTCCGGCCTGCCACCGACTTCGCCACTTTTGATTATATCATCGGCATGGATGACGACAACATCGCCGACCTCACCAGAATGGCCAACACACCGCAGGATAAGGCAAAAATCCATAAGATGACAGAGTTCGCGCACAACCGCAGTTATACTGCCGTGCCGGACCCGTATTATGGCGGCGAAGCGGAGTTTGAACAGGCGCTCGACATATTGGAAGACGCCTGCAATGGCCTGCTTCAGCATTTAACGGATGAACTATGACACTGATTCTGAACATCGAAACATCTTCCGACGTATGCAGTGCAGCATTAGGTAAAGACGGACAAGTTATTGATTTTCAGGAAATTACACATGGCAGAAATCATGCGGCCATGCTTGCCGTACTCGTACATGATATGATGCAGCGTAATAGCCTTGATTTCAGGCAGTTATCCGCAGTAGCCGTCAGCTCCGGTCCGGGGTCATATACAGGCCTGCGAATCGGCGTGTCGCTCTCGAAAGGAATATGCATGGCTGTCGGCATCCCGCTGATTGCCGTCAGTCCGCTGAAAGCACTGGCATGGTATATATCAAACATGCGTTCAGAACTGTTGCCTGCCTCGTCCGCCATGTATCCGACGAGGCTGTGCCCCATGCTTGACGCCCGCCGGATGGAAGTGTATATGGCAATGTATGACTGCGAGTTAAATACCCTCGAAGATGTAACAGCCAAAATCATCACGCCCGATTCTTTTACTGACATTGCCAATACCCATCAGTTGTTGCTTTTTGGCGACGGCGCCGATAAACTTGACGACACAGTGAACCATCCGAATGTGAAAATTATCGCCGGAGTGAAAACTTCGGCACGATTTATGTGTGCTTTGTCAGAGGCCGCCTTCAACGAACAGCGGTTTGAAGATGTGGCCTATTATGAACCTCTTTATTTAAAAGACTTTATGGCATCAAAACCGAAAAAATTATTATAACGAAAATTATCGCAATATGTACAGAATACTGACTATCATGTTCTTTCTTGCTGCTACAGCGGCGACCGGTACAGCGCAGACGGTCGAGGAATTGCATTACAACCTGAAATATGGTTTCATAAAGGGTGGGGAAGCCGATTTGATTGTTACCCGCACCACATTTAACGGTAATCCTGCAATCCACTACTACCTCAAAGGGGTTACTACCGGCCTCGCCGACCAGCTGTTCAGCGTTTATGACATCTACGAGAGCGATGTGGACCCTGAAAGTTCCCTGCCCTACAAAAGTATCCGTAATGTGCGGGAACGGAAATACCGCTATTATAACGAGACGTTCTTCTTTCAGAAGCAGGATTCCATCTACAGTAAGAAAACCGGCGGCATGAAAGTGCCGCACAATCTGGTGGACATCCTCACGGCGTTCTTTTACCTGCGACAGCACGACATCCTCAAAAAGTTCGATGCGGGACAGGAATTTTCCATGCCGGTGTATCATTCCGGCAAATACTTCACCATGACCACCGTATATCTGGGCAAAGAGACCATTGACTCGAAAATAGGCAAGCGTGAATGTCATGTCATTGCCCCGCGGGTTGACAAGGGAAAGCTGCTCAACCGTTCTGACGGACTGAAGTTCTACATCACCAACGATGCCGACCATGTGCCGCTGTTGCTGGAGTTCGACATGGTGGTAGGTTCCCTAAAATGCGAACTGGCTTCGCATAAAAAACATAATACGGAGCTGCTTAAGTAGCGGACAGTCAGCCGGTTATTCGTGATTAAATCACTTCCACGCCGCGTTCTTTGAGCAGGCGCAGGCCTACATCCTTGAGCTTGAACTTCTGGATTTTGCCACTGCCGGTCATCGGGAAGGCATTGACAAAGAAAATGTATTTGGGGATTTTGTGGCGGGCTATTTTGCCGCGACAGAAGTCTCTCACTAACTCGTCGGTGAGCTGTGCCCCGTCGTGCAGGATGATGAAAGCGCCCACTTCCTCTCCGTATTTTGGGGAGGGGATAGCCGCTATCTGCACGTCTTTGACGCCTTCCAAGTGGTAGAGGAACTCTTCTATTTCGCGCGGGTATATGTTTTCGCCGCCGCGGATAATCATGTCTTTTATGCGCCCGGTGATGCGGTAGTAGCCCTCAGCGTCGCATATGCCGAGGTCGCCGGAATGTAGCCAGCCATCCTTGTCGATGACCTCGTCGGTGCCGGCCTGATTCTTGTAATAGCCTTTCATGACTAAGTAGCCGCGGCAGCACACCTCTCCCTGAACGCCCTGCGGACACTCTTTGCCCTGTTCGTCAAGAATGGCCACCTCTGTGAAGGGATATTCCTTGCCCACAGTGGTGCAGCGATTTTCAAACGAATCGGACAGTACCGAATGGGTCATCCCCGGCGAGCTCTCAGTGAGACCGTAAACGCTGGTGATATAGGTGATGTGCATCTTTTCGGTAACGTTACGCATCAGCTCTATCGGACAAAGTGCACCGGCCATAATTCCGGTGCGCAGCGAGGTCAGGTCGAACATGGAAAACATCGGGTGGTTCATCTCGGAGATAAACATTGTGGGGACGCCATACAGCACGGTGCAGCGCTCCTTGTGGATGGAGGCCAGCACCACCAGCGGGTCGAACTTCTCGACCATGACCTGAGTACAGCCGTGTGTCAGCACCGCCATCGAAGCCAGCACCACGCCGAAGCAGTGGAACAGCGGTACGCAGCAACACAGTTTATCATCGGCAGTGAAGTCCATGCCTTTACCGGTGAAGTAGCCGTTGTTGGCAATATTGTGGTGCGTGAGCATCACGCCTTTGGGGAAGCCGGTAGTGCCGGACGTGTATTGCATGTTCACCACGTCGTGGCATCCCACCTTGCTTTTGGCCGCGTCGAGCAGGCGGCTGTCAACATTCTGCCCCAGCAGCAGTATCTCGGACGTGTTATACATACCGCGATATTTCTCCTGGCCTATATAGATGACGTTCTTCAGTTCGGGGAAGCGGTTGCTGTACATGGCGCCGCGTTGCGATTCGCGCAGTTCGGGCGCCATCGTGTAAGTCATGTCCACATAGTTGCCGTCAAAGACCCCTTCCGTGATGCAGAGCGTGTGAATGTCAGCGTCTTTCACTAAAAATTCAACCTCGTTCTGCTTGTAATTGGTGTTCACCGTAACCAGAATGGCCCCGATTTTGGCGCAGGCATACAGAAAGGTGAGCCAGTCGGGGACGTTGGTCGCCCAAATACCCACGTGGGTGCCATTGCCCACGCCGATAGCCATCAGCCCTTTGGCCATGTCGTCAACCCGCCGGTTAAATTCGCTCCATGTGAGGCGAAAATCGCGGTCCGAATAGACTAAAAATTCCTTGTCCGGCGACACGACAGCCCAATGTTCGAGCCATTGCCCCAGTGTTTTGTCCTGAAGTTGCAGTTCCATATAAATAATTCAGTGATTCGCTAATTTTTTTAATAAGGGGTATAAATCACGCCCAATATTCGGGCGGGCTTGTTGTTGGCGGCATGTATTTGATGAGCAACGATGGAATCGTAGTAGATGCTGTCGCCTTCACCGAGAACGTGTGTTTCTTTTCCGTAGAGGATTTCAATTTGCCCGTCGAGGACATAGAGAAACTCCTCACCTTCGTGCGATGAGAGCACTTCCCCGGCCGTGTCGGGCTTGATGTTAATTACGAAAGGTTCCATGTTTCGTCCGGCTTTGTTAGGCGCCAGCGAAAAGAAGTTAAGGTTCTCGTTTACGCGCGTTCCCTGCGGAGTGAACGTAACGTCATTTTTGGAGCCGTTGCGGGAGATGGCAGGCCCCAGCTTCTCATCGTCATCAAGAAACGTCCCCAGACGCATGCCCAATGCACGGGCAATCTTTATGAGGACAGCCAGCGACGGTATGAGTCCCTGCTCTTCAATTTTTTGTAGCAGCTCGACTTCCAGGCCGGTCTTTTCTGCCAGCGTTTCGAGGCTGATTTGGCGCGACTGACGCACCTTTTGAATCTTTCCACCAAGGTCTTTTTCTACAGTCATGTACTTTGTATTTTAGTTAAACCGCTACAAAAATATATGGCATTTTAACGCGAAAAACAGCATGTCCCGATAATGAAACAAAGAGTGCAAAACCATAGCCAATATGCCGCACAAAAAATTAACATTGCCCATTCTTTCATATAGCCAAATTGCAATTTGCTGAAAATCAGAAAATAAAGGCAAGATATATGCCCAACTGTGCTATGAATGGGGCCTGCGAAACAGTGGCTCCGCGCTTCTGCATGGAAAAGACAAAACAATTTTGCATGAATTGTCGCGAAGTCGGGCAAAAATAAAGCCTGCTGACCAAGGTCAACAGGCGCTTATCTTTTTGTTATGAAGAAAATGTGTCGGGATGATCTGACTCGAACAGACGACCCCCACGTCCCGAACGTGGTGCGCTAGCCAACTGCGCCACATCCCGATGTAGCTTAAAAAGCGGTGCAAAGGTATTGCTTTTTTCTGTCCGCAGAACTTTCTGCCCGTTTTTTTTGTGAATTATTATCTTAATGTGAAATTCTGGCCCAAATATACACGTCGCACGTCCTCGTCGCTGGCCAACTCTTCGGCGGTTCCCGCTTTCAGGATTGAGCCTTCAAAGAGCAGGTATGAGCGATTGGTGATGGAGAGCGTTTCATGGACGTTGTGGTCGGTAATCAGCACCCCGATTTGGCGCTGCACAAGGCCGCGCACTATATCCTGGATGTCTTCCACCGCGATGGGGTCAATGCCGGCGAATGGCTCGTCTAACAGGATAAATTTCGGCTCTATGGCTAAGGCGCGGGCAATTTCGGTGCGCCGTCGCTCGCCCCCCGACAGCTGGTAGCCTTTGCTCTTGCGGATTTTCTGCAACCCGAAATCAGTGATGAGCGATTCTAACTTCTGCTTCTGGTAGGCTTTGGTGAACTTGGTCATTTCCAGCACGGCACGGATGTTGTCTTCCACACTTAGCTGGCGGAACACGGAGGCCTCCTGCGCCAGATAGCCGATGCCCCGCTGCGCCCGCTTATAAACCGGCAACTTGGTTATATCTTCCTCATCGAGGAATATCTGGCCGGAAAACGGCTGTATCAGCCCCACGACCATATAAAAAGAGGTGGTCTTACCCGCTCCGTTAGGCCCAAGAAGCCCTACTATCTCGCCCTGCCGGACATCAAATGATACCCCTTTTACAACCGTGCGCTTACGGTACTTCTTTACTATATTTTCTGCTCTTAGAATCATCACCTGTAATTTTCAATGTTAACTGTTGGCGGCCTCTTCCCGCTTCTGTACCCACCGCGAAATGAAAATCCCGCCTTCATACAGCACTATCAGCGGAACGCACACCAATATCTGGCTCCATACGTCGGGAGGCGTAATAATGGCCGACAGAATCAGTAGCCCAACGTAGGCATGACGCCGATAGCGCTTCAGCACGTCAGGCGTGATAACACCAATCTTGCTGAGAAAGAACACAAATACCGGCAACTGAAAAACTAAACCGGTGGCAAGCACTACCGACGATACTGTCTTTATGTAAGACGCGAAATTGATGTTCGGCTCCACAGCCTCGCTTATCTTGTAGTTCCCAAGAAAATGCACCGACAGCGGCGCTATCATATAGTAGCCGAACAATACGCCTATTATGAACAAAAGTGAGATATAAAACACCGCCCCTGTGGAATATTTCCGCTCCTTCTCATACAGCGCCGGACTTATGAACTGCCATATCTGATAAATCACATAGGGGAAAGCCACAATCAGCCCCGCTATCAGCGAGCACCAGATATGCGCCTGAAACTGCGAAGCCATCTCCAGCGACTGCAGCTTCAAATCGGTAGTGTTAATGCGTATCTCATCGGTGCCGATGAGCTCGGCTAACTTGCCAAACATCCGGTTCGACCAGAAATCAGGGGCTTTTACCCTGAAAATTATGTCATCGAAAATGAACCCTTTAAAGATGAACGCTGCAATAGCGATGACAAGCACCGCTACCACCGAGCGGATAATCCGCCAACGCAGCTCTTCAAGATGCTCAAAGAACGACATCTCGCCCCGCGGCTCCTGTCCATCATTCGGCCCGTTTTTTGATTTCGCCATTTCTATATAAATCTTTCCTTTTTAATCGGGTGCAAAATTACATGAAATATTTGAATTAACAAGCAGACTGTATAAAAAACACTTTTTTCAGGCAGTTCAATGGCGCAATACGGGGAAAATATGCGGTACATCGTTGTTTACCGACGGCGTTGCACATCTGTCAGAATCAGTTCATGCTTCCCTGTTCTTTCAATTCTTCGTTGAGCCTTTTGCGGGCCTTTTCTGCATCGTCATCCACCTGTTTCACTTCATCGCGGAGACCGGCAGGAATAAACACCGTATCATGACGGACTACTGTTACCGTATCTTTGTGAACCACAACTATCGTGTCGTATCTAAGTATGATTACAGTGTCTTTCTCTGTTGTCGGCTCGGCGCCTTTTCCCGCAGGCAGGTTATTGGTGATGTATGTATTCGTGGCATGTTGTTCCTGCACTATAATGTTGACGCCGAATGCCGCAACGGCAAGCATGGCAAGCCCTGTAATGCCGTTCAGATAGTTTATAATGGACTTTACCTTCTCTGTTCCAATTGCTGCCCGCACTCCCTTCACAGCCAGTAATGCTGCTCCAACAGCTAATATCCCTGCTGCGATAATTATTATACATTCCTTGTCCATATCCCTTTATTGTTTTATGGTAAACTGCGGACACAACGTGCTCGATAGTAGTTGCCGACATAATAGGCTTCGTACTGTAATCCATTGTTAAAGTTTTGCACCCAACGGTTGTCTCCATTAGCAGTAGAACTCCAATAGTTATAAGTACCGCCACCTACTGTATAAAATCCACCTATCGTATTACGTTCATTGTAAAGCGTTGCCAATTCATCTTTTGCAGGCAGGCGCCAATCGGAAAAATCTTCTAATGTCGAATTATCGCACAGCGATTTACCAACATCCCATGATACAGAATTAGTTCCTGATATGTCTGTTTTCTGTACCATGAGCCCTGCAGAAGTTAATATTACATAATTAGGATTTTCAGGTTTAAAACTTTGTTCTTCTCCGTATGCAGTTCCGCCGCTGTTAATGGCATACGCTCGCAAATAATAAGTAGTACCTGTTGTTAATCCAGTTGTTACGGATACACTGTAAATTCCGTTTGCACCAGCACCCGGAGCGGTCAATTTTGTGACTCCGTTATCCCCTATGGCTGGGTTACGATTAGTTCCATACACAAATCCCCGTTCTGTATATACAGGGTCGCCGACACTTATTATTGTGCCATTAAGCACAACCGAACTCTGGGTTATATTCGATACGTCGTCAGTCGAAACCGAGGGCATGACCGCATTGAAATTAAAGCTGACCTCGTCGCCATAAGCCGTGCCTTTGCTGTTGGTGGCATAAGCACGGACGTAATATGTTTTGCCTTCGGTGATACCGGTAATGTTGGCACTAAAGGCACCGGTGCCACTGCCGGAGACGCTCTTTTTAGTGTCGTCGATGGTGGGGTTATGCGTGTCTGCATACACGAAGCCGCGCTCGGTATATGCGGGGTCGCCCACCGTTAAAATTGTGCCGTTAAACGTTGCCGTACCTGCACCGATATTGATGCTGCTGACTGCCTGCGTCGAAATGGTTGGCATCACTGCTGCAAAATTAAAGCTGACCTCGTCGCCATAAGCCGTGCCTTTGCTGTTGGTGGCATAAGCACGGATGTAATAGGTATTACCTTCGGTGATGCCGGTAATGTTGGCGCTGAAGGTACCGGTGCCACTGCCGGAGACGCTCTTTTTGTTGTCGTCAATAGTGGGGTTATGGGTTACTGCCCAGACGAATCCGCGTTCGGTACAGGCAAGGTCGCCCAAGCTCGCTATCGTGCCGTTAAATGTGGCCGTTCCCGCGCCGATGTTGATGTTGCTGACCGCCTGCGTTGACAGCACGGGCATGGCTGCCACGAAATTGAAACTTGCGTCGTCGCCATAAGCCACGCCTTTGCTGTTGATTGCATAAGCACGGACATGCCATGTTACCCCTTCTGTCAATCCGGAAATATTTGCACTGAAGGCGCCGTTTTCTGTGCCGGAAACGGTTTTCTTGTTGTCGTCAACTTTCGGGTTGGGCGCAGTTCCATACGCGAACCCGCGTTCGGTATATGCGGGGTCGCCGACGGTCAGTACCGTTCCGTTGAACGTTGCCGTACCTGCGCCGATGTTCACATTGGTTGCAGCCTGTGTCGAGACGGTGGGCAGAGTAGCACCGGTGGTAAAACTGACCTCGTTGGCGCTGTAAGCTGTCCCTGCAATATTTATGGCATAGGCACGGACATAATAAGTCTGGTCGAGCGTCAAGCCGGTAACGGCAACGCTGTAATCCGCTGTTTCAGATACCGGCGAGGTCAGTTTTGCTATAGCAGTTTCGATGGTCGGTTCCGGGGTGGTGGCATACACGAACCCGCGCTCGGTGTATGCGGGTGTCCCGTTTGAGGTTATTGTGCCGCTGAATGTTGCCGTGAATGCCGTAATGTTGGTTACAGGCAGCATGTTTATTGTCGCCTTCTCTTTCACCACGCCAACGGCTTTCACTGTCAGCTGTTTGCTGCCGTTGTTGGACGTTATATGGATGGAGGTTGTATTATCGCCGCCGTCCAGTTCATTGCGGTCAATGGTGATAACTATTGCCTGGGTTGCGCCCGCATTGAGTTTGCCGCTTTCTTTGCTCACTTTGGTAATCCACACGCTTGTTTCGGTGATTTCCCATTCGAGCGATTCGGGACCGTCGTTGAAGATATTGAATGAGCGCGTGTCATCGGCGGTCGCCTCGCCGAAGTCGAGGGTACTGATGTCCTGCTTGTTGTTGTCGGTTATGCGCAACGATGGTGGCAGTTTTTCTATTTGCACGTCGCCTTTGGCGGTTTTGCCCGCAGTAACGGCGATATGGTATCCGGTCATGTCGGTGTAGCCTGTTTTTGTAACGGACAGGGAATACGAGCCTGCGTCGAGGTCAATAAATTCGTACTGTCCTGCGTCGCCGGTAACGGTTTTTATACCGACAGGACTTAGTTGTACACCCGCAGCCCGCACCGGCTCACCGGTGGCCTTGTCAGTGATTACTCCGTAGATGCTGCCGACTGTCTCTTCCGACGTGCCTGCGTCTTTTGCGCAGCTGAATATCGCAGCCGCGACCACAAAATAGAAAAACTTCTTCATCGCTGTTTAACGTTCAGTTCGTTATTTATTTTTTGTCAGGGGAATATTGACCTCTGTCTGTTCGCCGCTGACGGCCGTAATCGTTTTGCGGTTGGTGCTGTAGCCTGTTTTCTGCACCGTAATGGTATATTGAGTCGCGTCCAGGTCGTTAAATTCCCAGCGTCCGTCGGCGCCGGTAACAGTGCTTCTGCCCCCCGGACTTAACGTTACTGTAGCAGTGGGAATAAGGTCGCCTGTTTCGCTGTCGCTCACAATTCCGTAGAGGCCTGCGAATATATCGTGGTGTGTTTTTGAGCAGCTGCTTAATGCGCTCAATGCAAGCGCAAAACAAAAGAATATAATAAATTTTCTCATCGCTATTTAGAATTTCAGGAAATTAATAATACTAAAAATTCCAGGTCATTGTCAGGCCTGTATTCTGCGGGGCTGCGTATGGCGTAATCCGCAGATTGGTGTTGCTCAGCAGCCGCAAGTGCAGATTGCCTTTGGCGGCGATGCCGTCGATGATGTTCCAGACATACAGTACGGCCGCGCCTGCAATCAGTCCGTTACGGATGTTTTGGGCGTTGTCGGCATTGTCGATATATTTCTGCTTCTCGGAGGCGCTGTGAGTGCCGTCGATTTTCGATTCGTAGGAAGCCCGCAGCCCTTCAAAGGCCACAATGCCGCCCACCAGTGCCGCCTCGCCCGCGATAAACAGCACCCCCTTAATTCTGCTGCCCTTGTGCAGCTGAGCCAGTCCCGGCACAAATACGCGGGGGCTAAAATTGTAGGTGGTAGAAAATTCCTGGCTGTCAAAATTCGCCGGTTCGGTAACGTTTTTCTGGATGTCTATCAGCATATACACCATGCCGCCTGCACGTTCAACCATGTTGCGCCGCACTTTCTTATTGGTGCCGGGCAGGGTGATTTCCAGCCCGTTATTAAAGTCGGACAGCGATTGTGACGGCACCTGCATGCTTGCGCTTGCGCCGATACCATCTATCAGCGCCGCATAGAATGCTTCCTGCTCGGTGTGGCCGGAGCCGACGCCAAATGTTACGTTAGACGCCAATGATGCGGGCTTGTGGCGGTACCATTCGGGCGCCTCCGGCTGAGCCACTGCGGCGGTGCACAACCGTAGGATGGCAATTATTGCGATACATTTTTTCATCTGCGGTACGTTTTCGCACTATTTTCCGGTGTTCTGGGCTTTTGCCTGCGCATCGAGTTCCGTTTGCAGCCATTTGTTGAACTTTTCGGCGTCATAGTCAACTTTTGCCACTTCGAGGGCACTGGCTATTGCCTGATTGACTTTGGCGATGGCCACATGTACGGCCGTATAAGCCACATATGTTCCCGCGTCGGTGAGTTCCATAGTCTGGAAGCAAACGCGGGCGGCGTATTCGTTGATAGCTTTCGAGCCGGCGGCAGTGGCGATGCCCTCCAGTTTATTTTCGGCGGCTTTCTTGCCTGACGGCACAGTGGTGTCTTTCTGGTAGGATTCCACGCCGTTCTTGATTACGCCGATATAGCGGGTTGTGATGTCCGCTACGGCTACGCGGTTGGCCTCAAGGAGAGCATCGCGCTCGTTCATGCTGGGCGAGCTGATACCTAATCCGGCCATATATTCGCCCGGCTTGTCCTGGGCTTCGCCCACGCAGGGAGTTTGCACGGCCGTCCGCCGCGGCGCGGGGGTTGCCGTTGTTACAGATTTACTGCTGCCACAGCCGCTTATTACGGCTACACTTGCTGCTATTGCAGCTGCCAGAACGATATAATGTGTTCTCATCTTTAAAAAATTGGTGATTATTATTTGATTTTAAAAAATATGCAAATATCAATGCGATAATTTGCGACCACACTGACGCCGATTTAACAGTCAGTATTGGCCGACAGCGATTCGCCGCAAAATAAATTCGCGGGGATATATTTTTCTGGGGAATTTTGTATCGTGCGCGTACAGTAAACGCAAGGGGGCTTATAGTCCTCTCTCTCTCTCTCTCTCTCTCTCTCTCTCTCTCTCTGCAACAATCATGCCAAATTTGTCAGGATTTGTAGTAAAAAAGTCGCCGACAGTATTTTTTCTGATGTTTGCCCGAACATTAAAAAACTCTGCCGACAGCAACATAATGCTACCGTGCACACGACCTTGAAAGCCTGTGTACCGACGGGCTCCATGCTCACGAACAGCCTGCCCGACAATGTTGTCCGCAAACCTGCTCATTTCAGCTGTTTTTAATGTTCCATGAGTTGTCATCTTCTAATCTCGTTTCAACGCTGCAAAGATAGAGTATTTCTCCACAGACAAGTGTTAAATTCGATGATAAAACCGAATAATTTTTTGCCGTATTCAGAACGTATTGATTATCATATATTTATATCTTAACAATGTTTTAACGCTGCGACAACCGACAACTGAAAGTTTGGGAATTAGTAACACTTGGTGGAGTATCTCGTACTATTAATAACCGTGTTGGGACTTCCCGAACTCAGGGGAGTGGCACATCCTCATGCCGGAGCTTCTCCGGCGAAGTGGATAAATCGCTTATATGTATCGGACGCTCATTCCTCCGTTCTTCTGTTGAAAAGCAGGGCAAAACATCCTCTCTTACCGGAATTGGCATTGAATTTTGAGGTGGGCAACCCGAATACACAGACGAATAATATCACTCTCCCATAAAAATCGGTTAAAATTTTTAATGATTATTCTCATATTGCGTACCTAACGGTACACAGAGATAGCGCTAACATTTGGTTCTACCAACATAATGTGCCTAACGGCACATCTCTCATTAGGGTACATTATACGGTAATCAAAAAATTTTTTCAATATTCCCTATTCCATGCGGGACGTTTGATAGATTTGAAATGACAGGCAGTGGTTTTAATATTTTTTATGTGCACAAATATTTTGATGATATTTATTCCCATTTACTGAATGTGAGCAGTCAATTAAAGCATGCGCAAAAGTTAATTACATTGTCGGCAACTCTTCATTTTACAGGCATTTCGTTGAAACACAGGAATATATTACCGAAAGCATGAAGCAATTAGTCTTTAAACAGATAAAAATCAATTCTATACGCCGAAGGAATACTAAAAAAGGACTGTTAGAGTATAATGTTAAGGCGATTCGGTAAACCGCCCCATTTCGACATATACTAAAGCCATGTTTGATAATTAAGATTAGTGGGTGTCAGTAAAAAGATACTGCATTGCTCTTTTTTTACTACCTTTGTCGGATTATTTGAAGATAATTAAATTTTAAGATATGGCTTACCCCATTACAAGACTGCGGAGGCTTCGACAGAATGATGTGCTTCGCAGCATGATTCGGGAGACGGAAGTTAGCCGTGCCGATTTAATCATGCCTTATTTTGTGTGTCCTGGTGCGGGCGTCCGTAACCCGATACATTCAATGCCCGGCAATTATCAGCTGTCGATAGACCTGTTGCTTGACGAGGTGCGTGATTTATATGCAGAAACGGGGGTTGACAAGATACTGCTGTTTGGTATTCCCGAAACAAAGGATGAGCATGGTCGTGTGGCCTGTTCGCCGGATGCCATTGTTCCCCGCGCCATTCGTGCCTTGAAAGAGCGGCTGCCGGAGGTGTTGACCGTGGCCGATGTATGCAACTGCGAATATACCACTCACGGGCATTGCGGCACGGTGGTCAATGGCGACGTTGACAATGACCTTACACTGGAGACCCTTGCTCTCCAGTCGCTCACGCTGGCACAGGCAGGCGCCGATGTGATTGCGCCCAGTGACATGATGGACGGGCGTGTTGGCGCCATCCGCAAAATTCTGGATGCCAATGGCTTCTCAAATACGCCGATTATGGCGTATTCTGCCAAGTATGCCTCCGGTTTTTACGGCCCTTTCCGCGAAGCGGCTGAAAGCGCTCCGAAATTCGGCAACCGCAGCACTTATCAGATGGACCCGGCCAACAGTAATGAAGCCCTGCGCGAAGTGGAGCAGGACATCATTGAAGGCGCCGACATTGTGATGGTAAAACCGGCCCTCAGCTATTTAGACGTCATCAACCGCGTGAAACAGACATTTAATGTCCCCGTTGCGGCCTACAACGTCAGTGGCGAATTCTCAATGGTGAAAGCGGCCGCTGCCAACGGATGGATTGATGAGCAGCGTATTATAAAGGAGATACTCACTTCCATCAAGCGGGCGGGCGCCGATGTGATTATCACCTATCATGCCAAAGAATATGTACTTAACAACCTTATATGAGCTTATCAGAAACGGACGGTAGTGTTGCTGCCTTCATGCGGGCGCAGAAGGTCATCCCCGGCGGGGTTAATTCGCCGGTGCGGGCGTTCCGCAGTGTAGGCGCCGGGCCGCTGTTTATACGGCAGGCCGCAGGCGCATATATCACGGATGTTGATGGCAATACGTTCCTTGATTTTGTCGGCTCATGGGGGCCGATGTTGCTGGGACATGCCCGCCGTGAAGTTATTGAAGCTGTCCGGCAGACCGCATTGCAGGGCACGAGCTTCGGCGCCCCCACTGTTGCCGAAACGGAAATGGCGGAACTGATTACTGCCATGATGCCTTCTGTGGAGAAAGTGCGGATGGTCAATTCCGGCACCGAAGCCACCATGAGCGCTGTCCGCCTGGCCCGCGGGTTCACCGCCCGCGATATGATAATAAAGTTCGACGGGTGCTATCATGGCCATGCCGACAGCTTCCTGATAAAGGCGGGGTCAGGTGCGGCCACGTTGGGAATACCCGACAGTAGAGGCGTTACTAAGGCCACTGCCCGCGACACCCTCGTTGCCCGATATAACGACCGGCAGTCGGTTGAGGCGCTGTTTGACAGCTATCCCTCGCAAATCGCCGCGCTAATTGTGGAGCCTGTCGCCGGAAACATGGGCGTAATACTGCCCGACGAGGGTTTCCTTGATTTCCTGCGGCGCATAACACGGGCCAATAATGCGCTGCTCATCTTCGACGAGGTGATTACAGGATTTCGGGTAGCTACAGGTGGTGCCCAACAGCGGTATGGCGTGATACCCGACCTCACAACGCTGGGGAAAATCATCGGCGGCGGGCTGCCTGTGGGCGCCTATGGCGGTCGTGCCGACATAATGAACATGCTCGCCCCGGACGGCCCTGTGTATCAAGCCGGTACGCTTTCCGGCAATCCGCTTGCCATGGCCGCAGGATGCGCAACACTGCGCCTGTTGAAGCAACACCCGCAAATATATTCCGAACTGGAAAAGAAATCCGCGCTTTTGGAAGCCGGACTGCGCGACAACCTGCGTCGGGCCGGACAGTCGGGCGTGATTAACCGCTGCGGCTCAATGCTCACGATGTTCTTTACAGGGCGGGACAGCGTCTGCAATCATGCGGACGCCATGTCGTGCGATACGGCAAAATATGCGGATTATTTCCGGCGCCTGCTGGCGACCCGGATTTATCAGGCGCCATCGCAATTTGAATGTATGTTTGTATCTGATGCACATACCGAATCGGATATTGAACAAATGATTGAAAAAAGTTATAAATCAATGACATCTCTGAAATGAACTCTGTATTTCTTGATATATTGCAGGGTAAGCCCACGCCACGTCCTGCGGTGTGGTTTATGCGGCAGGCCGGGCGTGTATTGCCCGACTATAACAGGATGCGGGCGCATTTTTCGTTTGCGGACATCCTTGCCGACCCCAACCTTTCCGCCGAAGTTACGCTGATGCCGGTAGAAGCGCTTGGCGTTGATGCCGCGATACTGTTCTCCGACATCCTCGTAGTGCCGCAAGCGCTCGGCATGTCGCTGTCGTTTACCGACCATGGACCGGAATTTTCAGCCCCGCTGCTGGAAATGTCCAATCCATGCAAAGCGCTTAAGGCCGACACATCCGGTCTGGAAACAGTTTATCAGACTGTCAGGAACGTGAAGAAACAGGCACCAAATGTGCCGCTTATAGGATTCGCAGGCGCCCCGCATACCCTGCTGTGTTACATGTTGCAAGGCTCGGCAAGAAATAACTTTACGGACGCCCTCAAATATATGTGCAAAAATCCCGGCAAAATGAAGAAATTGATGGAGGCCGTTACCGAAATCATTATTGAGTTTGCTATGGGCCAGATAGACGCCGGTATTGACGCCTTTCAGCTGTTCGACACTCACGCGGGGATGCTGCCCGAACATGTCTGGTTCCGCGATTCGCGGGTCGCCCTTGAGCGCATCTCGACCGCGGTCCGCAGCAGAGGCATACCGTTGATTATCTTCCCCAAAGGCATCACTGCGGTATGCAGTATGCTCGAAGGAATCGCTGACGTCGTGAGTGTGGACTGGAAACTGCCATTGGAAATTTACCGGAACATTATTCCGGCCTCGGTGGGCATACAGGGCAATATGGACCCGCGTATTATGTGCTGCGCCCCGAGATTGGTGGGCAAAGAAATCCTTAACGCTGTCGATTTCTTCATGAAACACCCCCGCTATATTTTCAATCTCGGCCATGGACTGTTCCCTGATTCCCAGCTTGAGAATGTCAAAATGGCCGTTGACCTGATTAAAGGTATCAACGCATACGGTGAATAAATTGCTATTGACCTGTTCAAATGAACGGACTGTCATATCATTATTAAAATGTTTGAAACAGTGATATGGGGGTGCGGTATATTGCTGTTTTTTTAAATGTGCAGGAAAAAAAGTCAAAAAAAATGCGTCCGGCGTTTTTTGATTTGAAAAAATGTATAATTTTGCAGCCGAATTGTAATAATTATACATTATGCCTGTAAAGAAAAATATCAGTGAACGCCAGGCGGCGTTGAGAAAAATCCTTCAGCAGAAGGTATTTGACAGTCAGGAGAAAGTTCTTGAAGTCCTCCGCAAGCAGGGCTTTAACGTAACACAAGCGACGGTATCGCGCGACATGCGGCAGCTGAAAGTGTCGAAAGTATCTGACAGTCAGTATGGCTATCGGTATGTTGTCAGCAATAACATTCTGCCGGAGGATGAGAATCCCAAGTCGTGGACCGACGGCGCCCGTGAAATCATGTTCTCCGGCAATCTGGCAGTTATCAAGACCCTGCCCGGCTATGCCAGCAGTATCGCCACGCTCATTGACAACATCAAGGCCCCTGAAATATTGGGCACGGTTGCAGGCGACGATACTATTATTGTCGTGGCACAGCAGGGGGTTCCTTTCGAAGTGCTGCAGGGACGCCTGAAAACCGTTATTGCTCCGCCATCGTCCCGCAAAAAGGCCAAGGGTTAATAATAATTCCGAAAAATTAATATTACAGACCTAAAGTATTCTAAATGAAGCAATTGGAAGATATTGTCGTTACGGTGGCTAATGAGACGCACCTGAAATACACCGCCGAAATCAACGACACCATTGATATGGCTTCAAAAGAACGCGGAACGGGTATCGCCCGCCGTACCGACGAATACATCAACAAGAAAATGCTCGAAGGGAAGGCTATTATAGCCCTCGACGGCGACCACTTCGCGGGATTCTGCTATATAGAATCCTGGGGACACGACAACTTCGTGGCTAATTCCGGCCTCATCGTCCGCAAAGAATACCGCGGACTGGGATTGGCAAAAGCCATAAAATACAAGGCCTTCGAGCTGTCGCGAAACAAATTCCCGGGCGCGAAAATCTTCGGCCTCACAACCGGCTTAGCCGTGATGAAGATAAACCACGAACTCGGCTACCGTCCGGTTACGTTCTCCGAACTCACCGACGATGACGCTTTCTGGAAAGGCTGCAAAAGTTGCGTGAACTACGACATCCTGCAACGTACTAACCGCACCAAGTGCCTGTGTACAGGGATGCTGTTCGACCCCGCTTGGGAATCCGAATTTCAACCAAATAAAAAATCGTGAACATGAAAGACAAAGTCGTTCTTGCTTACAGTGGAGGCTTAGACACCTCGTTCTGTGTGAAATATCTGTCGGAAGAGAAAGGCTTGGATGTATATACAGCCCTCGCAAATACCGGCGGATTCGACGCCGAAGAACTGACACGTATTGAGAAAAAAGCCATCGAATTGGGCGCCGTTAAACACGTGGCCTTAGACATCACCGGTGAATACTACCGGAAGTGCATCCGCTACATGGTTTATGGCAACATCCTGCGGGGAAATACTTACCCGATTTCCGTGAGCTCAGAGCGCGTGTTCCAAGCCATAGCAATCATCGAATACGCAAAAAAAATCGGGGCGCGCTATGTGGCCCATGGCAGTACGGGCGCCGGCAATGACCAGGTGCGCTTTGACCTCACCTTCCAAGTGCTTGCCCCCGACATAGAAATCCTCACCCCTACCCGCGACCTGCAACTGACGCGGCAGGAGGAAATTGACTATCTGAAACGGCACGGCGTTACTGCCGACTGGACAAAGATGGCATACTCCATCAATAAGGGGCTGTGGGGTACCAGTATAGGCGGCAAAGAAACGCTCACCTCCAACCAGACGCTGCCCGAAGAAGCATACCCCTCGCAATTGGTTGAGCACGGTGAACGCGAATTGGTGCTCGATTTTGAAGCGGGCGAGTTGAAAGCCGTTGACAGCAAGCGCTATGCCAATACTGTGGATGCCGTCAGAGCGGTGGAAGCGGTGGCCGCCCGCTATGCTATCGGTCGCGACATGCACATCGGCGACACCATCATCGGCATCAAAGGCCGCGTGGGATTTGAAGCCGCCGCGCCAATACTCATCATCAAAGCGCACCAGATGCTCGAAAAACATACCCTCACCAAATGGCAGGCCTACTGGAAGGAGCAGCTGGCAACATGGTACGGGATGTTCCTGCACGAAGCGCTCTATTTAGACCCCGTTATGCGCGACATAGAGCAGTTCCTCGAACACAGCCAGACAAATGTTACGGGAACCGTGTTCATCCGCCTGCGTCCCTACAATTTCACTTTAGTGGGGGTGGATTCGCCACACGACCTTATGAAGTCGGATTTCGGAGAGTACGGCGAGGTCAACAAGGCCTGGACAGCCGACGACGTAAAAGGATTCACCAAAGTGCTTGGCACTTCGCTGAAAATATATAACGCGGTGAACGGCAAAAAATGATTAAAGTTGGAATCATCGGCGGGGCCGGTTATACGGCCGGCGAGCTGATTAGAATCTTGCTTCAGCATCCCGAAGTTGAACTTGTGTTTGTCAACAGCTCCAGCAATGCAGGAAACCTGTTGACGGACGTTCACGAAGGACTGCTGGGCGACACTGACATGCGCTTTACCGACGCCCTGCCATACGCCCGCATTGACGTGCTGTTCTTCTGTACGGCACACGGCGACACCAGAAAGTTTCTGGAGGCCAATGACGTGCCGGAATCGCTGAAAATCATCGACCTGTCAACAGACTTCCGGCATCGTGAGGACGGAAACCGCTTCGTTTACGGGTTGCCTGAGCTTAACCGCGAGGTCATCCGCACAGCGCAGTATATTGCCAATCCGGGCTGCTTCGCTACGGCAATCCAGCTGGCTCTGTTGCCATTGGCTGCGGCAGGACTGCTTCGCTCGGAAATCCACATCAACGCCATCACCGGCTCCACCGGCGCAGGCGTAAAACCCGGCGCAACGAGCCATTTCAGCTGGCGCAACAACAATATCTCTGTCTATAAAGCCTTTGAGCATCAACACCTCGATGAAATAGGCCAGACATTGACACTGTTGCAGCCTGACTTCAACGCAGCTCTCCTCAATTTCATACCCGTCCGCGGCAACTTCACGCGGGGCATCTTTGCCTCCGTTTACCTCGATTTTGACGGAACACAGGACGACGCCAATACGCTGTTTCGCAGGTATTATGCAGAGCGCCCGTTTGTTACCGTTACCGATGCACCCCCCGACCTTAAGCAGGCAGTCAACACCAACAAGTGCATACTGCACGTGGAAAAACACCGCAATAAACTGCTCATTATTTCCTGCATCGACAACTTGCTAAAAGGCGCTTCCGGTCAAGCGGTACATAACCTCAACCTGCTGTTCGGGCGCCCCGAAACCGAAGGACTGATGCTGAAAGCCAGCGCGTTCTGATGCAAATATGTCCGAACCTGATTTTTTGATTTATTTGCACACAGATAACACAGATTGAACGGATTCTCGCAGATTATTTTCACCGGAAAGGCACAAAGGACAAAAAGAAATAATCCTGCCAATCGTTTTAATCCCGTCAAAATCGCGGGTCAGAACAGTAATCAGGGTATTGCGGGTCAAGCCTGTAATGACGGGCAGATTGCATTACTGCATGTCTCCATTGACAACTGACCACTGACTCACTGTTCATTTTCTTCGGCTTTGGCCACGTCTTCTTCGATGAATTTCCAGCCGCCAATCATGGAGGAAGTGATGCCGCGTCGCTCTATGTAGTCGTGGTATGCCACAATGTAGATGTGAGCGATAACGAAAACGATGAAAAACCATGTTGCAGCGTGGTGGATTTGCCGCACCATGAGGTCGCCGCCGAGCAGAGGCACTACCCATCCGAACAGCTTGGGCAGCAGCGATTTGCTCATGTCGGAATACAGCGCGAACCCTGTAATGCTCTGAAACATAAAGGCAACAAAGAGCGCCAGATATGAGAGCGCCGCCAGCGTGTTGTGCCCGATGCTGTCAACCGGCTTGTTACGAATCATCCAGATGTCAACCATCAGCACTTCCCAAAATTCCTTCCACTGTTTCTTTTTCAGCGGGATAAAGTTGTCCCACCGTGCATAGCGATTGCCCACAAATCCCCAATACAGCCGGTACAGGAAGTTGAAGAAGAACACAAATGCCGTAACAAAATGGATGAAGCGCACTTTTCCGAACCAGAACGTAAATGTGGCTTCTGTCTCGTTCATGATGGCAGGCGGGTTGGCAATTATAAATCCCGTAATACATAATGTAATGATACACAGTGCATTTGTCCAGTGATAGAATCGTACCGGCAGTTCCCAGACATATACTTCGCGCAGGTTGGTGTTTCGGCTTTTCATGGGTGTAAAAATTAAGCACCGTGTCAGGCGGTTGCGTTAGAAGGTGCTGATTTGATGAACAAATGTGCCTTTTTCGTCATACAGATGTACGGCGCAGGCTAAACAGGGGTCGAAAGAGTGGATGGTGCGCAGCATTTCGAGCGGCTGTTTTGGGTCGTGAACGGGGGTTCCGATGAGGGACGCCTCGTATGCTGACCGCTGGCCGTCGGGGTCGCGCGGTGAGGCGTTCCAGGTGGTTGGCACCACCAACTGATAGTTTTTTACGCGGTTATTTTCGATGACCACGAAATGTGCCAGCGCCCCGCGCGGGGCTTCGGTCAGGCCCACCCCTTTTGCCTGTTTTGGCCACTGTTCGGGGTCCCATTTTTCGGTATTTGCCATGCGCGGGTCTGTGGGGATTGTGGCCACGAGGCGGTCGAGATATTCCAGCGCCCAGTCGGCATTAAGTTTTGTTTCCATGCCCCGTGCGGCGGTGCGTCCAAGGGTCGAAAACAGCGCGTCCGCGCTCAGGCCAAGCCGGGACAGCGTGTTGTCTATGAGCGTTTTTTGCGGCTCTTTTCCGGCGGCGTATGCCACCAACATTCGGGACAGCGGGCCGACTTCCATTGCCCTGTCTTTCCATCGGGGCGTTTTTATCCAGCTGTATTTGTCGGTTACGTCCAAATGTCTGTACGGCGGACGCGGGCCGGTATAGTTCAGCGTGGTTTCTCCGTCCCAAGGATGCAGTCCGGCGGCGTCGCCCTGCGAATATTTGTACCATGAATGTCGGATAAATTCGCGGATTTCATCGGGCGACTGCGCATCGACGGGATACACACGGCTGAGGTCCCGGTCGAGGATTATCCCGCGCGGCATCTTCAGGCTGTCGGGGTCGCTGTAGCCGTTGTCGGGGAAGTCGCCATAAGCGAGGTAGTTGCTGACGCCGCCGCCAATGGAGGCCCATTCGTCTTTGTAAACGTCGGCAACCATGAGCAGGTCGGGAATATATACCTGATTTACGAATGTTTGTGCATCGAGCAGTATTTTCCGCACAAATGCGAGCCTTTCGGCATTGATGGCGTTGGCCTCGTTGAGGTTGATGCTGCACGGCATACCGCCTACGAGGTAGTTCGGATGAGGGTTCTTGCCGCCGAAAACGGCATGTACCTTTACCACGTCCTTTTGCCATTCGAGGGCATCGAGGTAGTGCGCTACAGCGATGAGGTTCTGTTCGGGCGACAGCCGGTATGCCGGATGTCCCCAATAGCCATTGGCGAAGATTCCCAGCTGGCCGGATTCGACGAGCCGGGTGATGCGTTCTTTGATGCTCCTGAAATAGCCCGCAGAATTGTTGCGCCATGGCGACAGCTGTTTTGCGGCGTCGGAGGCGGCGTCGGGGTCAGCCTTAAGCGCCGCCAGCACATCAACCCAGTCGAAAGCGTGCAGATGGTAGAAGTGAACCACATGGTCGTGCATATACAGCACGTTGGCCATGATATTACGCACTAATTCGGCGGCCTGCGGGACGGTAATTCCCAGCGCGTTTTCCACCGCCCGCACGGAAGTGAGCGAATGTGTAGAAGTACACACCCCGCACACGCGCCCCACGAATGCCCACACGTCGCGCGGGTCACGGTCGAGCACGATGTTCTCCAGACCGCGAACCATGGTGCCCGAACTGAAAGCGTCTTTAATTGTGCCGTTCTCTATTTCCGCCTCAATACGCAGGTGCCCTTCGATGCGCGTAACGGGGTCAACAACAATTCTTTCTTCCATAATATTTTATGTGGCTATATTACACATACGTTCATTACGATGGAGTATCCACATTCTCAATCTGCTTTTTTTTGCGGATATTTGTTGCCACGGCGTGTGCGGCAGCTCCGGCCACGGTTGCTATACCGATGCCCAGTCCGATGTTGTCGGCGGTGGCTTCGATGCCGAAAGCGTTGATAGACGGAATCCTTCGATAGAAAGGGCTGTTATCCCAGAATCCTTCTTCGCTGCATCCTATGCAGGGGTGTCCGCTCT
Source organism: Bacteroidales bacterium (assembly GCA_031272965.1). Classification (GTDB taxonomy): domain Bacteria; phylum Bacteroidota; class Bacteroidia; order Bacteroidales; family Prolixibacteraceae; genus JAISSS01. The sequence goes on from JAISSS010000052.1 coordinate 27,935, forward strand.
GGATGGGATAGCTCACGCCCTCGTTCCATTTGATGATGCCACAGGAGTTGTATGTGTTTGGCCCTTTGCAGCCCACCTTATAGAGGCAGTAGCCGCGGCGGGCGTTCTCGTCGTCGAAGCTCTTGACGAACAGACCGGCGTCGAAGTTGGCGCGGCGGTAGCAGGAATCGTGTACGCGACGGGAGTAGAACGTTTTTGGGCGGCCAAGGCTGTCCAACTGCGGCAATGTTCCAAAAGTGAGCAGGTGTATAATTACTCCTGCCATGACGTCGGCAATCGGCGGGCATCCCTGCACGTTGACCACCGTTTTGCCTTTGATGATACGTCGGATAGCTTTAGCGCCGGTGGGATTCGGGAAGGCCGCCTGAACGCATCCGGCACAGGCGCAGTTGCCCCATGCCACGACCGCCAATGCGCCGTCAGCGGCCTCTTCCAATATTTGTTTGGCGCTACGTCCGCCGATACAGCAGTATGCCTCGTCGTCAACAGGCACGGAGCCTTCGACGAGCAGCACGTAATGCCCTCTGTATTTCTCAATCGTGCTGTGCAGGCACGTCTCAGCCTGCTCGCCCGCCGCCGCCATAAGCGTTTCGGTATAGTCGAGCGAGATGCTGTCGAACAGCAGGTCGGCCACTAACGGATGCGAGCAGCGGATGAATGACTCGCTACAGCAGGTACATTCCTGAAAATGCAGCCACACCACCGGCACACGAGGCTTCGATTCCAGCGCCTTAGCTATCCGGACCGCCCCGCTTGCTTCCAAACCGAGCATCGCCGCCATAGTGGCACTGAACTTCATAAAGTCGCGCCGCGACACGCCCTTACGCAAGCATGATTCGTAGAACGAAAGAGTAGCGGGTTCCATAGCAAACAAAAATTAAGAAAAGTAGCGATGACCTGTCCGCCTGACTTGGAGGTTTCATGGTTTCAAGTCGGAAGCATAAAACACGAATGATATGAGCAAAAGTTCAATTACTCTTTTCGCTTTTCAGGGTATCGCTATTAATTAATAATTTTCTTTTTTCGGCTCGAAATAGGCTTGCGGATGGTCGCAGGCGGGGCAACGCAGGGGCGCTTTTTTGCCCTTATGTACGAACCCGCAGTTGCGGCATTGCCACGTTATTTCTTCGTCTTTCTCGAACACCTGCCCCTTCTGCAGGTTGTCGAGCAGTTTGCGGTAGCGCTTCTCATGCTCGGCTTCCACCTTGGCAATCATGCGCCACACCACGGCGATTTGTTTGAAGCCTTCTTCTTCGGCGATGTCTGCGAATTTAGGGTACAGTTCTGCCCATTCTTCGTTTTCACCGGAAGCGGCGGCAGCGAGGTTCTCCTCGGTGGTGCCGATTACTCCCGCCGGATAGGACGCGGTGATTTCTACCATGCCGCCTTCGAGGAACTTGAAGAAGCGCTCGGCATGTTCTTTTTCCTGCTCGGCAGTTTCGGCAAATACGCCTGCTATCTGTTCGTAGCCCTCTTTCCGCGCCTTGCTGGCGAAGAAAACATAACGGCTACGCGCCTGAGATTCTCCGGCAAATGACTTGAGCAGATTCTGCTCGGTACGGGTACCTTTTACACTCTTATCCATAAAAGAATTAATTTAACAGTTAAAAATAGATTCAAAGGTAATCATTTTACATGTAACAAACTCGCTTTGCAACGACTTTTTTTGCCGTTACCGAAAAAAATAATGCAATTTCTACTTTTCATAATCTAATATTAAATTTGAGTAAAAACTGACCTGACGGATAATGTAAGCGCCAAAAAAAGGCGTTCCTTTGGGAACGCCTGTAAATTGAAAACTAATACATGTGACTTTTATTCTTCGTCATAGTCGCGGGCGGCGCCATACTTGACGGATAGCTGTATTTCGCCGATGCCGCTGATTCCGATGGCGCAGACTTCCACCACACCGTAATATTCCACCTCGCTGCCCTTGGAAATTTTTACGATGTAGTATGCGGGCGTTGCCGTCGGGGTAATGGTTGGGGTTGCCGACGCGAATGAGGCAGACTGTACCTGATGGCGATTCCCGTTCTCGAAATCATCTTCCGTGGCGGTGGCGAATGCGAAAGTATAGCCGCTAAGGCCTGCGATTGCGCCTGTGGTGGTAATCGCCAGCACCGGTTCCACGTCGAGGGCGTCAACGACTTCCTCAATCGTATATTCGGTGCCGCTCAATCCCACAAAGATGCGGGTAGAATCGGTCTTTGTAACACCGTTCGCCGGCGTGAAATCGGTAATAACGTTGTCAACCGTAAAGCTGTATTCCGAACTCTCGGCGAACTCGTCACAGGCATACACGAAAGAAGTAACTAACGTGTCTTTTTTGGCGCTGTAGCTGACAATTTCGCGGATATATACCGTGTCGCCGGGAGCTAATCCTTTGGCGGTCAGGTCGGCAGTTTTGAAGACGAGCAGTGCGGCGCCGTCTTCCACTTCCACGGTGGAGAATGTTCCCCAGGCGCCGTTCACACCTTTTTTGAACTCGGCGTTGCCGTAGCTCAGGTTGTCAGGGTCCATCCAGCTGTTGATATATGTCTCAAATACGATAGTATCATTGAGCGTTTTGCCTTCGAGGGCAGTGAAAGTCTCTGCCGGTGATGCTTCGAGGCTTGATACCATCGTGAAGACAGCGTAGGTGGTATAACCGCCTGCCTCGATTTTTACGGGGGCTACGTCGTCAATGGCTGACAGGCCGAGTTCTTCGGCAGTGTAAGTAACCGACAGTGTGCCGTCTTGTATCGGGGCGGCGTCGTCGAGGACTTCACCGTCGAAGGATATTTTAGCGGTGGTGGCGTCTTTAACGTGTACGTCCATGGTCAGCGTTACGGAGCTGCTGAGGTTGGATATTTCCAGTTCTTCCGGCATACCGAACCAATCTTCCGGCAGTACGCCGGGGGCGTCCTCATCGCTACAGGCGGTAGCTAATGCCATCACGAGGAATAAACTTTGTGTATAGAGCAGTAATTTTTTCATCTTGATAACTGTTTAAATGGTTAACGATTAATTATTGACTCCCTGGCGCTGGTCCCACCACATCTGTTTTCCCCAGAAGTCGTCTATAACGTCGGCATTAAATGTCTTGTTATTTTCGGTATTGAGATTTCTTTCGGTGTCGGGATATGGCGAGCGGAGCGGAATGAAGTGGTGTGCAGAATATTTAGCGGGTCGTCCGGGCGCCACGTAGAGGAACTCCGGCACTCCGGTACGGCGGTATATTGACCAGCCTTCCATCCCCTGTTTGAACATGGCGACCCAAGCTTCATACCATATTTTTTTGCGCTGCTGTTCGGGAGTTCCGGTGGGGAATGTTCCGGCGCCGTTAATATATGTGGCGATGCTGGAAGCGCTGACGCCGTTCTCTTCCATGGATGCAGTAATGCCGTTTTCGTAGGCGGTTTTAGCATCCACGCCTTTGGTGTTCCAGCCGCGGGTAGCAGCCTCGGCGATATAGAACCAGGTTTCGGCGGCGCGGAACCACGGGGAGAAGCCTCCCAAGTCCTGTTCGTAGGCATACGACCAGTGGGAATAGTTTGCGGGGGCGGCATTGGCGGCAGCCCCGATGACGTAACCGCGGTATTGTTTACTGGCCACGGCAGGCTCAAAATACTTTGACAGACGCGGGTCCTTATTGGCAATGAAAGTTTCCACCATCTTGTCGGGGGCGCAAAATTCCACGCCCGGACGGGTGCGGTATGCGTCGGCCAACGGCTCAAAGCGGGAGGCGTCGGAAGCGTCCCACCAGAAGAAGGCGTTCTCGTCAGGGGTGGTCAGCACCGGATATTTTGCGGGTGCTCCGAGTATTTCCTCAACGGTTTGTTTGGCCAGCGCCGCGCTCACGTCAGAGATACGGGTAGCCAGCCGCAGCCGTAATGAGTTGGCATATTTTTGCCACAGCTCAATGTCGCCGCCATAGAGCAGGTCTCCACCGCTGATGTCATCATCGCCTTCGCCGTTGTCAGCCCAGTCGTCGGCCACTTCCTTGAGCAGGGTCAGCAGGGCTGGATATATTTCTTCCTGCGTGTCGTAGGTCGGGTTCAGGATGCCCTCGTCGATACGGGCGGCATCCGAGTATGGCACGTCGCGCCAGCGGTCAGTAGCGATGCTCATCACGTGGGCTTCGAGCACCTTCGCTACGTTCAGCATGTTGCGCATGCCGTCTTCGGAGGCTTTCTTCTGGATGTCGCGCAGGGTGTTCAGGGTGAGGTATATGTCTTCCCAGTCGGTATCCTGCACACCTGCTCTGAATTCGTAGCGGGCCTCGTCAATGTAGTTGAGCTTTGAGACGTAACCTGCAAAAGTACAGGGTTCGTCGAGCATAAACCACCTGTCGTAGAGGTTGGCAGAGATATACCATTCAGCCCACGCCAACTCGTTATCGGCAGGCACCTGCGAAGGATTGTCGGGGTCGGTATTTATTTCCGTGAACTTGTCGGTACACCCCGATAGCAGCGCAGCCATAAGCAGCAGCGCAATAGATATATTATTAATATGTCTTTTCATGGTTCTTTTTATTAGAAGGTAACACTTAATTTCAGACCGATACTGCGGGTATGGGGATAGACGTTCTGCTCAAAGCCGAGCATGCTGTTGCCCGCACCCATTGTGGATTCGGGGTCTATTTTCATCAGGTTGCTTTTGTGTGTCCACAGCAGGGCGAGGTTGTTGCCCACCAGCGATATGCGGGCGCTGCTGAACACATTGAGGCGGTCTAAGAGCGGACGTGGCAGTGAGTAGGAGATATGCGCTTCGCGCAGCTTCACATACGAGCCGTCGAACACTGACATCTCTTTGACATAATAGAACCGCCCGAAGACGTCCATAGGATTGGCCACTGTGGTGTTCTTTTCCCCGGACGCTTCATCCACGAAGTTCAGCCATGGGAACAGGTCTTCACCAATCACCATTCCATTTTCCCGGATGTCGCCTTTGGCAGTGATGTCATAGATGCCGGTATATGCGCCGAACATCTGGGATACGGAGAACATGTCGCCGCCTTTACGGAAGTCCAAGAGAAAGCCCAGACTGACGTTTTTATACGAAAATTCGTTGTTCCAGCCGCCAATCCAGTCGGGCATTACATTGCCGATGTCCATTCCGGAATCATAGAGAGGTATGCCGTCGCGGGTAATGATGTTGCCGTCAGCATCGCGACGATATCCGGAGCCGCGCAGTGTTCCCCATGATTTGCCGGGGATGGCAAGGTTGGCAACGCTCCATTGGGAACCGATTTGGTAGGCCTGTAGCGACTGGCCGGTTGCCGGGTCGGTATAGAGTTCTTTGATTTCGCTCTTGTCTTTTGCCCAGTTGAGCGTTGTGGTCCAGTTGAAGCCGTTAGCATTTTTGAGCACATCGGCGCTCAGCTGTACTTCCGCGCCTTTATTAACGATTTCTCCTGCGTTGATGAGCATGGTAGAATAGCCGGTAGCTCTTGATATATCGACGCTCATAATCTGGTCGCTGGTATTTTTGTTATAATATGCTGCGTCTAAACGGATACGGTTGTCGAGGAAGTTGGCTTCGACGCCGACCTCCCATGTCTTGACCATTTCGGGACGCAGGCCTTGTGGCGGGAAAGTGCGAGGCATGCTGTACAGCGCCACGCCGCTCATGCCGCTGGTTTCGGAGCGATAGTAACTGCCACTCCGGTATGGGGTGGTAGCATTACCGATTTTTGCCCAGCCGCCGCGCAGTTTCAGGAAGCTCAGCGCATAGCCGGCGGTAAGTTCCGGCAAGCTCTGGCTGATAATCCAGCTGCCACTGAAGGCAGGATAGAGGAACGAGTCATCGAGGCTGGAATCCCAGTCGTTACGGATGCTGGCGTCAAAATAAAGCTGATTTTCCCATCCCAGCGACAGGTTGGCATACACCGAGTTAGAACGCCGTGTGGCGTGGTCTTCTTCGGCAATCGGCGAGCCTTTAACGTTGGTTACGGTATATAGCGCCGGAACAATCAGCTGGTCGCCCCCAATGATATTCTCGTAGTCGCTATAGTCGCGGAAGTTGGCGCCTGCCAGCGCGTTAACGTCAATAGCGCCGATGTTCTTCTTGAAATAGCCGATAAAGTCGGCATTGATTTCGGTGGTGCCGCGTGTATAGTCGCGGAAGTAGCCGTCAGGATAGTCGGTGTTCCACTCCACTGAGAGCAGCTGTGTGGAACTGATGTTATCAACGCCGACACGTCCCTCGAATTTCAGGTATTCGGTGGGCTTAATCCACAGCGAGGCTTTCCCGAAAGTGCGGTTACGGCTATATGAATCGGTGTTGTGATACAGCGTCCAATAGGGGTTTGCATGGAACGGGGAAATCCAGTTGTAGTGAGTGTATTGGCCGTTCTTCATCTCGTCATAGTTCGCTTTGAGGGCTTTCATGTCCACCTGTCGGCCGAACCATTGCAGCAGCGACTGCATGGGGTTGAGGGTTGAATAGCCGATGCCCGGCAAATTGTTGCTGGTGGTACGTATGTAGTTGGCAGCCACATCAAAGTCTATCCATTTGTTCACCATAAAGGTGGAGTTGATGGAGGCCGCAAAGCGGTCGAGGTTCGTGTTCGGCACGGTGCCATCCTGTCCGCGATACGAGATGGAGGCACGGGTGGAGAACTTCTCGCCCGCCGCGCTGAGCGATACAGTGTGGTTCTGCGACAGACCGGTAACAAAGAAGTCCTTAATATTGTTGGGATGCGATACCCACGGGGTGGGCTGGTATTCGCCATCTACAACAGGACTTGTAAACTGGGGGATTTGCAGTCCGACATCAAGGCGGGGTCCCCATGATTCGTCGTCGCCGTCGTTAGTGCCGTTGGCGCCGTCAATATACCAGTAGCCATACCCCCAGCCCTGTGCGTCGGTTGCCCACTCCTCGTAGGTGCCGTAGAACGGGTCGGCAGAGTCGGCCATGGCCTGTTTCCAGTCGTATTCGGAGCCGCCGTAGCCCTGTCCATACTTGTTTTGTAACTTGGGCAGGCCATAGATGCGGTCAACAGTGAAGTCGCCGTCATAGCTGACACGGACGCCTTTGGTGCGTTTGCCCGATTTGGTGGTGATAACGATAACGCCATTTCCGGCCCTCATTCCGTAGAGCGCGGCCGAGCCCCCTTTCAGTACGGATATCGACTCGATGTCGTTGGGGTTGATGTCGTTAATGCCGGAACCGAGGTCATAATACTCCTCGCCTGCATAGCCGTTATTTGACGGGTTGTCATTTGACACCGGCACACCGTCGATGACTATCAGCGGCTGGTTACTGCCCCCAAAGGACGAGTTCCCACGGATAACGATGTTCTGGGAGGCGCCTAACTGACCGCCTGCGGAGGTAACCTGAAGCCCGGCTATTTTACCGCTCAGGGCTGTAGCTACGTTCATCTGAGCCGCCTTAGTGATGGTCTCTGCGCCGACCTCCTGCGCCGAATAACCCAGCGACTTCTTCTCACGGGAAATACCCAGCGCCGTTACTACTACTTCCGACAGCTCCAGCGAACTGCGCATCCGGATGGTCATCGGCTGACGCGACACGGCCACTTTCTGCTTCTCCAGCCCCACAAAAGAAACTTCGAGGGTCTGTACCGTCGCCGGAACCAGCAGGCTGAACTTGCCGTCCGGGTCGGTAGTCGTCCCTATCGTGGGACTCTCGGAGGCTATCACAGTGGCGCCAACTACCGGACTGCCATCCTCTTCCATAAGGACGCGCCCGCTGACACGTAGCTGCTGAGCCTCAACGATTCCTGTGCCTGCAAACAACAGGCTTAATATCAAAAACGCAATTTTTCTCATACAAATCGTCTTTTTCTAATTCATACTAATCACAATATTTGTAACACTATTCCCAATGGATAATACCAACAGGGATAATTTCACTGATACAAAAATAAACATATTTTCCATACATGTCTGCATAAAAATTTCTGTTTTTTTACTTTTGGGTTGATTTGAAAACTAAAAAACAGAAAACAAGCATGTTTTTTTGGTTTTTGTTAATATATGTATAATATTTGCCCTGTATGATAACTTATTCTCGAAAAAAGCGGACAATATTTTGGTGTACTTTCGCAGTATGATTGCAAATTTACACCACAAGGTATCACAAAGGAAAAGGTCTGTCCGTTGTCTGCTACGCGGACAATGGACAGACCTCATGGTTCAAACGCTTGATTAAATGAAAGATTACTTCTTTCGGGTCAGGTCGTCGGGATATTGTAACACATCGATGATGCGACCGTCGCGCAGGCGATTCCATGTGCGGAATTTGCGGTCGCCTTCGGTGAGTTCGACGACGCGGCATCCGTGAGGTTTCAGGTTGCCATAGGTCGTGCCATCGCCCGACGAACGTCCGTAGGCAAGCATGATGCCATACCACATCACTGCGTAATCGCAGTCGTGGTCATGGCCAACGAAAGTGGCCTGCACATCGCCCATTTCGAGAAAAGAAGCGAAAAGCCCCGAATTGAGGGGAGGTGCGCAGGCTTTTTCGAGACGCGAACCACGCAACGGAGCAGTCTCTTCCGCGGCCGCCTGATTGTATTCCGGCAGCGGAATATGGAAATAAGCCAGCGCTGGTAACGCCAGCGAGTCGCCGTATTGGGCTTTCAGGTGTGCACTCGTTTCGCGATACCACTGCACCTGGTCGGCGCGAATGTGGTCGAAGCCGTGAACAGCGGGGTTCTGCGAATAGGCGTTAGAGTCGAATGTGTAGATGATGCGTTCAGGCTTGCCATGGCGGTTGTTGATGGTGATGTAGCCGTTGCCGTAGCCATGCACTCCCGGTGCGGTCGTTGTCAGGTTCTGCGGATAGGATTGAACCAGTTCCAACAGTTCGGCGCGCGTGATACTCATCTCGTCGTCGTGGTTGCCAAAAACAGCGAGAAAAGGGATGTTGCGCTTGGCCACAATGTCGAGCACCTCGTGATAGCCCTGCTGCGACGGCTTGCCTGTAACGTTGTCGCCCGTAAAGACCACAAGGTCGGGCTTCTCCATCATCAACATCGAGTCAATGCCAACTAAGGCGTTTGCAGCCTTTATATCGTTGGGTATGTAGTGAATGTCGGCCAACTGAAGGATTTTAAACTTTCCCTTGTCGTTGAATTTAAGGGATTTAGCCTGCTGAGCCATCGAGACGTTCGCGCAGGACAACAAAACGATGAGAGCAAAATAAATTTGTTTCATTCTGAAAAATAAATTACGAATTATCTTGCAAAGATAACGCTTTTTTATCACAATAGCCCAAATTTTATTTGAACTCGAGCGACAGGGGCGAAAACATAATTATCCACAAACACTACTATCCTATGGTAACACAATTGCGTTAATTTGCTTCTATGCGGAGGACAGCGAAGCACCGGCACTATGGCACAAGGTATTCATTTTGCACTGTATTCGGGGATTCGCTTCCCATGCCTTTGATACGCGGCTACTCTGCTGCCTGACGGCATGATGTCCCCGTTATCAAGCAGGACAAATTCCTTTATGACTGTACTGTTATCATGCCATACTGTTACTGTCCAAGTCCCGGTATCGTGCCTGCGATACCATCTTTGGTTATGTTGCCGTAACGTTCGGCGTCAGCCGGAAGTTTTTCCCCGTCTTTAAGCCACGCATATACCCGTATGCCGTTGGGTAAAACGTCCTCATCGTCGCGCAGGACAAATTCTGCGAATATTTTTAGGAAATCCAGTTCGTTTGCGTTCCATGGCGGGCCAATGTATGATTTCCATGGCGCCATAAAAGTGTACATAACAATC
>JAISSS010000081.1 GCA_031272965.1 Bacteroidales bacterium
GAGAACACGCTCATAGTTTATACCTCCGACCAGGGCTTTTACATGGGCGAGCATGGATGGTTCGACAAACGCTTCATGTATGAAGAATCCCTCCGCACCCCGCTTATAATAAGGTATCCGGGCGCCGACAAGCCCCGCGGCATAACGAGCGACGCATTGGTTCAGAACATTGATTATTCGGTAACATATCTCGATGTGGCAGGCATAAAGCCACCCGACGCCCTCTCCGGACGCTCGCTTCTGCCCCTGCTCGACGGCAAGCAGCCCGCCGACTGGCGCCGTGACATCTACTATCACTACTACGACTATCCGGCCGTCCACGCCGTGCGCCGGCACGACGGAGTGCGCGACCATCGCTACAAACTTATCCATTTCTACGGCGAAGGAAAGGGCAAAGACGCCGGCAACGACATCAACTGCAACGAACTCTACGACCTGCAGAACGACCCCAACGAACTCCGCAACCTTTACGGACAGCAGGACTACAAGGACATCCAGGAAGGCCTCCAAAAATGCCTTGACGCCTACCGCACAGAACTCAAAACCGACGAATTTTGAACAAATGTCAAATTAATACAATTGACTATGACAACCAAAACCGATTCCGGTCGCCTCGCCTCTATTGATGTGTTGAGGGGGTTCGACATGTTTTTTCTCGTTGGCGCGGGCGAAGTGCTGCGCGATTTCTTTGCAGGCTTCAAATCCGAAGCGCTCACACCTGTCCTTGAGCAGTTAGACCACCACTGGGGCGGCTTCACGGCTTGGGATATAATCATGCCGCTGTTCCTCTTTACGGCGGGGCTGTCCATACCTTTCTCTTTCTCAAAGTTTATGGCTCAAAAAGCCGGCACGGGACGGGCTAATGCCTTGCTGTGGCGCAAGATTATCAAGCGTTTCTGCATCCTGTTCGTACTCGGATGGATAGCGCAGGGCAACCTGCTTGCCTTTGACCTTAGCAAGTTTCATATCTATTGCAATACGCTGCATTCCATTGCATTCGGCTATTTGATAACTGCGATTATAGTACTGAATATCAAGAACATAAAAGGGCAACTGATAGCCGGAGGCGCTTTGGTTGCCGTTTACTGGGCTTGCCTGACCTTCGGAGGCGATTTCTCGCAGGACGGCAACCTCGCTATCCGCATCGACAGGGCGGTGCTGGGGCGCTTCGACGACGGCACTAACTATACATGGTTGCTCTCGTCGCTCGGCTTCAGTGCAACGGTCATTTCGGGCTATTTCGCCGGTTATATTCTCAAACGGGGGATGGAAGCCGTCAGAACGCTGAAATGGCTCACTGTAACAGGATGTGCGCTTATTGGCGCTGGCTTGCTGTGGACGCTGCAGACGCCGATGATTAAGCATATCTGGTCGCCCTCGATGATTTTGTTCTCAAGCGGTATATGCTTTCTGCTGCTGGCGCTGTCGTTCCTGCTGACCGACAAACTGCACCTCAAAGGCAGGTGGGTTACCGGTCTGCGCATCTTCGGCATGAACTCCATTGCTGCATACATGCTGCATCAGGTGTTTCATAACTTCAAAGGCGACGCCCGCCAACTGCTCTACGGCTTGAGTCAGTTCACCGGCGACTTCTATCCTGCCGTCGTGTCGCTGGGCGGCTTTGCGCTGCTGTTCGGCATCCTCGCTTTCATGTACAGGCATGAGATATTTATTAAGGTATAAGCAGGCGTCATTTTATAAGAATGAAAAATAGTGTGCCTGATTGCTTAATATAGAGTTAAAGATTGAAGCCTTTTTCGCGGTATTGGAAAATGATTTCGCGCTCAATGCAGTGTGGGGGAAAAAAATGTGTACCTTTGCGTCCGGTTTATCATGCCTCTTTAGCTCAGCGGTAGAGCAGCTCACTCGTAATGAGCAGGTCGAGGGTTCAAATCCCTTGAGAGGCTCGCCCCTACAAGAGGAAACGACGGCGTTTTAGCGTCGGTCGTTTCCTCTTTCGTATTTTCCGGTTAACATTCATGGGCCAGCTTTCGCACCAGCTTCTTGCGGGTGAAAAATATGCGGCTCTTCACAGTCCCCAGGGGCAGGGCCAGCTTGTCGGCGATTTCTTTGTACTTGTAGCCGTCTATGAACATGGTGAACGGCACCTTGTAGTCGTCGTCAAGAGAATAGATGTCGTTCATGATTTCCTGACTGCTAAAGAACGCATCCGGTGAGGGATACAGCATGCTGGTGGAGAACCGCACGTGAAATTCGTTGTTCGCTCCGTTCAGTCTGCTGCACGAGCGCATGTTGCGTCGGTAGTCATTGATGAAGGTGTTCTTCATGATGGTGTACATCCACGCCTTAAAACTGCCGTCCTGGGCATATCGTTCCCGAAAACTTAGCGCCTTAAGGAAGGTCTCCTGCACCAAATCATTGGCGCACTCACGGTCTGCCGTTAACCGCATAGCGTAACATAACAGCTTGCCTTTCAGACCGACTAATTCATGGTTAAACTGAGTTGTTGTCATAATCATTTCATTTTTCAATTCGTATTTCTAATTCACGATGCAAAAATACGGGGCCATGAAACACACTGTAAATCAAAAAAATACACAATTTCGGGTTTTTCGGGCGCGAGGATTTTTTTGACATAATAAAATTCTGTCTAACATATTGATAATTAAATAATTAATTGATTTTGAAGAGAGACAAAATTTGTCCCCGCATTTTTTTTGCCGGTTTTGAGCACTTTTTTGACACACTAAACGGGAAATTTGCTAATTTCGTACTCTGTAAAAACAAAACAAAGATGAATGAATCCATGTTAAAGGGAATTTTAGCGATTTCGGGATATCCGGGATTGTACAGGTTAGTAACCGAAGCACGAAACGGCATCATCGTCGAATCGTTAGTTACAGGAAAACGCATGAACGTTTTCCCGTCGGCAAAGGTCAGCGCTTTAGCCGACATTTCCATATTCACCCAAACAGGCGATATTGGCCTGCTGTCCGTGTTACGGGCAATCTTCGACAAAAATCAGGGGCAGGAAGAACCGGCTTTCACAGACCAGGAGCTGAAAAACCTCTTCGAAACAGAAATACTGCCCGACTATGACCGCAATCGGTTCTATCTGTCCGATATGAAGAAGATTGTTAAGTGGTATAACATGTTGATAGAAAACGATTTACTCGATTTTGACAACATGGATGAGCCTGTCGCCGACGAAGCGCCACCCTCAGAAAAATAACCGCACAAAAAGGCAGATGAAAACGGCATCGCATCTATTTGGGTACATGCTGCCGAAACATAAACTTTACAATAACCGCACAAAAAGGCTCTAATGCTTTTTTTTCCGGCACAATTGTCTAAGGTATTCTTTTTTTGTCTATCTTTGCACCGCCTTTCACGAAAGAGGCCTGTCGGAGACTCAGTAGCTCAGCAGGTAGAGCACATCCCTTTTAAGGATGGGGTCCTGGGTTCGAGCCCCAGCTGGGTCACGCATGTTGTTGTACGCTAATGCCTTCACTTGAGGGTGTTGGCGTCTTTTTTAATATCATCCCCACTCTGACAACTGCCCCCTGTTGCATGGCACAAAAAAAAGGAAGCCCCCGCATAATACGGAGAACTTCCCTCACCATTTCCAATTTTTCTTTTATTCAATCATCCACGTAACAAGCCTCTGTTAGTTTCGGCTGCAAAGATGCATACCTTGCCGCGCAGCCTTTTTGCGCAGGTAAATCAAAAAAACTTAATTAATCGTAAAAAATACTAACATAAAAGGATTGCTACAACTACATATCACAAAGGATAATTGACTGTATTACATTTTATTACTGCGAACAGTAATATATATCTATCTGTTTAAAATGTTAATATTTATAAAAATATGATTCATTATTTTGTCGCAGCCAACATACCGCACTTACAGCACCACATTGATAATGCGCCCCGGCACAATGATGAGCTTCTTTGGGGGCTTGCCGTCAAGCCACTTTTGGGCTACGGGGTTAGTCAGCACGGCTGCCTCGATGTCCGACTGCAGCATGTCAAGTGGCAGGCTTAGCTTCAACCGCACCTTTCCGTTGAACGATACTGGATAGTCGAAAGAGTTCTCCACCAGCAGGCTTGCATCGGCCTCCGGCCATGGCTCGTATGCTACAGTATCGGCATGGCCGTAACGGTTCCAGAGTTCTTCGGCCAAATGCGGCGCAAATGGCGACAGCAGTTTAACAAACGTTTCGGCGGTGTGGCGGGTTACTTTGCCCTTTTTCAGCGCCAGATTGTTAAACACCATCAATGCGGAGATGGCGGTGTTAAATTTCAGGCTGTCAATATCTTCCGTAACTTTAATAATGGTTTGGTGCAAGGCTTTGAGGGTTTCGCGGTCATCGGCGGTGGCAGTGATGCAGTCGGGGGCGCCGAAGAAGCGGCACACGCGGTTCAGGAAGCTGAAAACGCCCTTGACGCCGTTCTCTGCCCATGGTTTCACATCGTCCAGCGGGCCAAGGAACATCTCATAAAGCCGCAGGGAATCAGCGCCATAGCGCCGCACCACATCGTCAGGATTGACCACATTTTTCAGGGATTTCGACATCTTGGCCACGATTTGGCGGAGAGGCTCGCCCGTTTCTTTGTGGAAGAACTGCGAATCGCGCTCCTCAACCATGTCGCTGGTAACTTTGGCGCCGGTGAGCGTTTCGTAGGCGAATGCCAGAATCATCCCCTGATTAAAGAGCTTTTGGAACGGCTCCGGGGTTGACACTATGCCGAGGTCGTAGAGGACTTTATGCCAGAAGCGCGAATATAGCAAGTGCAATACGGCATGTTCGGCGCCGCCGATATACAGGTCAACCGGCATCCAGTATTTCTCGGCGGCCGAATCGAAAATACGTTCATTATTTTTCGGGTCAATATACCGCAGATAATACCAGCAGGAGCCAGCCCATTGGGGCATGGTGTTGGTTTCGCGTCGCCCATGACGGCCATTGATATCGGTAACGTTGAGCCAATCGCCCGCATTTGCCAAGGGCGATTCGCCCCCTTCTCCCGGCTCGAATTTCTCGAGTTCGGGCAATCGCAACGGCAGGCTATCATCAATGGTAATTTCGCCGTCGTCCCAGTGGATAACAGGGAATGGCTCGCCCCAGTAACGTTGACGGCTGAACAGCCAGTCGCGCAGCTTGTAGTTGACAGTGGCCTTGCCGATTCCTGCCTTTTCGAGCCATGCAATCATGCGGGCTATGCCATCTTTCTTGTTTAATCCGTTGAGGGTAAGGCCGGTGGCGGGATTTTCGGAATTGATGTAAGCGCCGTCGTCCGGCCAGCAGCAGTCTCCGTTAAGAACTTTTGTGCGTATTTCATCGGTTGCCGACTGCGGGTCGAGGATACATATTACCGGAATGTTAAATTTTTTGGCAAATTCAAAGTCGCGGGTATCGTGTGCGGGGACGGCCATAATTGCGCCGGTTCCGTAGCCCATCAGCACATAGTCGGCCACCCACACGGGGATTTTTGCGCCATTAACGGGGTTAATGGCATAGCTGCCGGTAAATACGCCCGTTTTTTCCTTCGCCAGTTCGGTGCGGTCGAGGTCGGATTTCAGGGAGGCGGCTTTTACGTAGGCGTTCACCTGCGTCTGCCGGTCGGGGGTGGTCAGGGCGTCCACCAGCGGGTGTTCTGGGGACACTACCATGTAGGTTGCGCCGAACAGCGTATCGGGGCGGGTGGTATATACGCGCAAGCTGTGGGCGCTGTGGGCAATTGCGAAATCGACTTCCGCACCGGTTGATTTGCCTATCCAGTTACGCTGCATATCTTTAACGCCTTCCGGCCAGTCGAGGTCGTCCAAGCCGTCGAGCAGGCGGCCTGCGTATAGCGGTATTCGTAACAGCCATTGTTTCAGCTGTTTGCGGGCGACCTGATTTCCACATTTTTCGTGTGAGCCGTCGGTGAGCACTTCTTCGTTGGCGCATACGGTCTTACAGCTGGGGCACCACCACACCTGAGCGTCGGCATAGTATGCGAGGCGTTTGGAGGCTATATAGTCGCGTCGTGCCTGCCCGTTAAGGCCGTCGGGAATTGGCAGCTCGGCAATCGGGCGGCCTTTTTGCTGCTGCTCGTCGAACCACGTATTATAGAGGCGGATAAAAATCCATTGTGTCCATTTCACATAGTCGGGGTCGGTAGTGTTGATTTCACGCTCCCAATCATAGCTGAGGCCGAGCGCCTTTATTTGGCGGCGGAAGTTATTGCAGTTTTTGGCGGTCGTTATTGAAGGATGCGTACCGGTTTGGATGGCATACTGTTCAGCGGGCAGTCCGAAAGCGTCCCACCCCATCGGGTGCAGCACATTGAAGCCCTTCATACGCAGATAGCGGCTGATGATGTCGGTAGCGGTGTATCCTTCCGGATGCCCCACATGCAGCCCCGCCCCAGACGGATACGGGAACATGTCGAGGATATAACGCTTGGGCTTCGAATAATCAGCGCTCGTCCGGAACGTCTTGTGCTCATCCCAGTAGGCCTGCCATTTAGGCTCTATTTCGGCAAAATTATAATCCATATTCAGCTATAATCATTAAAATGAGCGGCAAAAATAGCGATTTTTATCAACCGTTTTACTGTTTTCCCCGATAAATTGTTGCAACGTTAAACGATTAAACCGGTAACGTTTAACAGATTCCCTGTTTTTTGTACCTTTGCGGCATTAAATTAAGTATGTATGAAACGAATACGAATATTATTTTTTGTGGCGCTGGCAGTTGTGGCGGCCTGTTCGTCCCCCCGAAATGCGGGTAATCCGGAGGCGGGACGGTCGGGCTATATGACACAGGAATTGCAGGTCATCGGCGGATGGGGCAGCAGCCTGTGCTGGTGGGCTGCGCAGGTCGGTAAGTGGGACGAGGCCGCAGTGAATTGCCTGCTCACTGCCATAACTTCGCCCGACGCATTGAACATGCACATATTCCGCTATAATATCGGCGGCGGCGATAACCCGCTGCATATTGACGGCCACATGCTTGACGGCAAAGGCAAACGCGCTGAAATGGACGGCTTCAAAGCCTCCGAAAATGCCTCCTACAACTGGACGGCGGATGCCGGACAACGACGTATCATGCTTAAAATAAAAGAGTTACGCCCGGACGCCGTGTTTGAGGCCTTCTCAAACTCACCTCCATACTGGATGACTTGGAGCGGCTGTGCGGCCGGAAATGCTGACCCCGCCAAAGACAACCTGAAACCGGAATATTATGACGCTTTTTGCGACTACTTGGTTGACGTATGTAAATATTATAAGGATACTTTCGGCATAGAATTTAAAACCTTGGAGCCGTTCAACGAGGCCACCTCTTCGTACTGGTATGCCAACGGCAGCCAGGAAGGATGCCATTTTGAGCCACAAACGCAGATGGAAATCATCCGACGGCTGCATCCAAAGCTCCGGGCGGCAGGCCTGAAAACCGTCATCGCCGCATCCGACGAAACCAACCTCGCCTCATTCCTCAATGTGTGTAACGCCTACATCGAGGCGGGCGACATCATGGACAAAATCGGCCAGCTGAATGTACACACGTATTCCGGCACAGATGACGAGCGTAGCGTGGTACGCAATCTGGTGCAAAAACTCGGCAAACCATTCTGGCAGTCGGAGACGGGACCGCAGGGCCGCGCCAACAGCCCCTTCCACAGCAACCTGCTACTGGCCGCCAAACAATTTGCAGACCTGCGTATCATGCAGGCCCCCGTATGGCTTGACTGGCAATTAGTCGAAGAAAACAACGATACATGGTGCCTGTTTCGCGGAAAGTTCGCAACAGGCGACTACCATATCAACAAGAACTTCTACGTGCGGATGCAGATAACCCGCTTCTTCAAAGCCGGATATGCGCTGCTGGAGACCGGCAATCCCAACTTGCTGGCCGCCCGCAGCCCTGACAAAAAAAGCCTCGTAATAGCCGCGCTGAACACCGGCGGGGACGCAACAATATTTGATATTGACATGCGTTCATATAAATCATTCACAGCAAACAAGGCCTTCCGCACAAGTCAGACCGAAAACTGTCAGGAAATCACGCCGCCAACAATAGCGGGCGCGTCCATGAGCGTCGAAAGTCCCGCATTGTCGCTGACTACAATCATTATGAACATAAAACAGCGCTGAGTAGTTATCAGCATTTTACATTTTACATTGCTGCCGTGATTACCGTTCAATGAGGTATTCCACCTGTTTGGGAGTGAAGGAAACGGAGATGGCGTCAGCAGGCTGAACAGTGAGGTTGACATCAAGCGCATCTTTGGTCTTTTGTATGTCGGAATAGGGGACGGTGGCGGTGAAGTCGTCGGGTTTTACCGATGCAAACCGGTTCAGGCTAATCATGAAACTGACCGAGATGTGGTCGGGGAACAGGGTTATTTTCATACCGGCGGGCAATTTATCCACCTTGATGGGGACGTCAAACTGCTTTTGGGTATATTCGGCGACGGGCGCCACGATGGTTACTTTATCGGGAGAGAATGTGAGGCCTTCATATTTGCCTATAGCCACTGTACGGCGCAGGGTGCGGTCAACGTTCTTAAAATGCTGTGGCACAGTGGGAGCACAGCGCAGAGTATCCACTAATGAGGCGGGGCCGCTGACCAGCACCGAATCGGGGTCGGCATAAACGGGCTCGTCCTGAAAAAATTGCCGACTCATTTCGCAGGTAACAACAGGCAGCACCCGCAACCGGCGGCTCACTAACCTGTCAAAACTAAATTCCAGTGTATCAGGCGTTATCTCGGATATTTGCAGCTCATTACTCAGCTGTTCCGACAGCTTCCGTATATAGGTGCGCGTCGGAAAGCGAAATTCCATCTTGTCAGAGAGCTCCATACGTCGCTCGGTCAGTTCATTAACGTTAAAAACCACCGGCGAGAATGAAGAACTCCATTTGTAGCGCAGCAGGGCAAAACCGCCCGCCCGCACCTGAAAAGAGAACTGTCGCGGGGGAACGCTAAGCGGCACCTTATTGGGCGGCATATCCCGATATTGCACGGGAAATTCCAGCTCAACAGTATATTCTTTCTTCAGCGCATTGAGGAACCAGAACAGCGTGGACATACAGACACAGACGATGAACACCCCCATCTGGCGGTTGTTCTTCTTCATTCGCAGCGCCCTGATGAGGGCCTGTAGCCGGTATGTCCACGCGCTCGGCGCCATAAGTTACATTATTTTCGGGGTTGAACGTCGCTCATGTCTTTGATGACCGCGGCCTTGTCAACACGGATTTTAACGTTGTCGTCAACCTCCATCAGGATGTATGTCTCCTTTATTTCAAGGACCTTTCCATAGATTCCACCGGTGGTAACAATCTTGTCGCCCTTAGCCAGGCTTTCGCGGAACTTCGTGAGTTCTTTTTGCCGTCGCAGCTGCGGACGAATCATGAAGAAGTAGAACACGGCTATCATTAGCACGACCATCACGATGAATGACGTGGGATTAGCCTGATTTTCCCCGCCTTGCGGAGCCATTAAGATATAATTCATAATTGTATAATATTATGGGTTAATAAATAAATCGTTTTCGACCTGCGCGGCCACGGTCAGGCTGACCTCCTTGCGGTTGGCCGCTTTCAGGCTCAGACGTATCTGCTGAACCACGTGTCCGTGCTCGCCGGAAGAGTTGAACGTTACTTCCACAAACGCGGTAGTGCCGGGCTGCACCGGCTTATCGGTACAGTGGACGGCGACGCAGCCGCAGGCAGTTTCGACTTTCTCAATACGTAATTCCGACTGGCCGGTGTTGACCATGCGAAAGTTGTATGACACCGTCTCGCCTGCTCTCAGGCTGCCGAAGTCATGGAACGTATCCGGCATGGATACCGCTACCGGCGTATCGGGCGTCGTGTCTGCACGACGCTGGCTGCGGGCACATCCCGCCACAGCTATATATGCCAGAACGCCGATGAACAGCAAGTCGCACTTTCCACTCATGCTATTCCATTAATCCGCGTCCGGTTTTCTCAAGTTTCCCCTCGCTTTCCAGCGTTTTCAGCGCCTTATCAAGGATGCCATTTACAAAGATACTGCTTTTTTCCGTGCTGTAATATTTCGAGAGCTCAATACACTCGTTGATGGTTACTTTGCCGGGGATGGAGGGGAAGCTCATCATTTCCACGATACCCATCTGAATAATCAGCTTGTCAATCATGGCAATCCGCTCTACGTCCCAGTTTTGGGACAGCTGTTCCACCTGATTTTTGAGGTCTTCGTTTTTGAAGAGGCATTTACGCAGCAGGATTCGGGCGAACTGCTCATCGTCGTCATCCTTAAAGAAAGGTAACAGGGGCTGTTCGGGGTCGGCCAGCAGGCGTTTAAAGGTCTTGATGACCATACTTATGACGAAGTCTAGGTCGTCGTTCCAGAAGATGCTCTGCTCTTCGAGGATGGCATTGACGTCGTCCGATTGCAGCACCACTTCCGACATGAGCTGCTCCATCACCTTACGGTCGCCGTTTTCGGGCAACTCGGGGGCGGACATATATGCCGCATAGAAGTCGGTAGCGGTGAGTTCCTTATACAGTTTGCGGACGGTATCATCCCAGTCGGCACATATTTTCACATCCTCGACATACCGCTTCAGTCCGGCATGATTGCGCAGAATGTTTATCAGAGGGTTTTGCACGAACCGCGTATTGGGGTTGAGGTCTTCCGGCGTGGGAAAATGTTTCCGCTTGCGCAGTTCCATAAGCGAGACAGCCGCATCGGCGACATCCACAGGTGTGGCCATCATGTGATGGTACAGGTCATAAGTCTTTTGCAGACTGAAAAAAAGCTCTTTTTCCGTCTGGTCTATTGATTTGTCCGGCGATGTAACCCAAGCGTATAACACCTGTAATACCTTAGTTCGGATAATTCTTCTGCTAATCATTACTGTATAGAACCAATTGTCTTTCAGGGCGCAAAGATAATATAAAGGTTTTATCTGCCGACAAAATAGGCTGTTTTAGGGGCTGTTTTTTCGCGATTGTTAAGAATAGCGGATTTTTTTCTACCTTTGCAGAAATAAAAATTAATGGAAAAAGAACCGAGTATATTTGAGGCGCTATTGCCCTTAGTGGTGCTTGTGGCATTATTGGCCGGCAATGTGGCGCTGTTTGATGACCCGTTGGGTGGGGCTAATCAGTCGGCGCTGTTTTTGTCGGCGGCAGTAGCGGCGGTGGCAGTGTGGTTCCGCCGTCGCAGTTTCGGGGCGATAATGGCACAAGTGGTAGAGACCATCGGCTCGGCCGTGCCGCCAATAATCATTCTGCTTTTAGTGGGCTCGCTGTCGGGGACATGGATGATTGGGGGCATCGTTCCCGCCCTTATTTATTACGGATTAGACCTGATTAATCCGGCCTGGTTTTTAGTAACGTCCGTATTGGTGTGCGCCATAGTGTCATTAGTTACGGGCAGCTCATGGTCAACCGTGGCTACGGTAGGGGTGGCGCTGATGGGCATCGGCGAGGCGCTCAACATCTCGGAAGGTATGACGGCTGGGGCAATCATTTCCGGCGCTTATTTCGGCGACAAGGTCTCGCCGCTGAGCGATACCACAAATCTGGCCTCTGCAATGGCGAATGTAAACCTGTTTACCCACGTCCGCTATATGATGTTTACCACTGTGCCGAGTTTTCTGCTGACTTGCGGACTGTTCCTGTTTATAGGATATTCTAACTATGGCGCCAGCTATAAGGCAACCGACATTGAGGAAGTTAAAACCGCCATCGATGCGGTATTCCATATTAGCCCATGGCTGTTTCTGGCGCCGGTGGGGCTGTTTATTATCATATTATTAAAGACGCCGCCGGTTCCGGCGTTGCTGGCCGGAACGATACTCGGCGCCCTGTTTGCGCTGCTGTTCCAGTTTGATGTGGTACATATCGCTGCCGGCCCTGATGTTTCCGGCAACGTCAGCGTGGCGTATGCGGGCGTCATGCAGGCCTTCTTCGGCGCGGTAACAATCCCCTCCGACAACGTCAAGGTCTGTGAGCTGCTCTCCACCGGCGGAATGTCCGGCATGTTAAGCACCGTATGGCTGATTCTTTCGGCGATGATTTTTGGTGGCGTCATGGAATCCGGCGGGCTGCTGTTGCGCCTCACACGTCCGATGCTGCTCTGGGCCAAAAACACCGGCTCATTAGTTGCAACGGCCGTTGTTACGTGTATCTTCTTCAACTTCACCGCTTCCGACCAATACCTCTCAATTGTGGTAACAGGCCGCATGTTCCGCAAGGCTTTCAGCGACAAGAAACTGATGCCGGAAGTGCTGAGCAGAACCCTCGAAGACAGCGGTACCATGACCTCCGTATTAGTGCCGTGGAACACCTGCGGCGCCGCACAGTCGAAAGTTCTGGGCGTCGCCACAATAACATACCTGCCTTATTGCTTCTTCAACCTGATAAGTCCGATAATGTCTATTCTGTTCGCATATCTTAATATAAAAATACGCCGGAAAGGGTAGGGGCACATCATGCGTGTGCCCAAAATCAGGGTAATCATATACATTATGGAATCACAGTTCAGGCTATTTATTATGCTGTCGGTTTGCGGCTGCCCTTATAGAGGTCGAAACGGCGGAAGCTACATTCTATGTCGCCGTTCAGAAGCGGGATTTTGGCTGCCGGTTTCAGCCCGATATATTTGAAACATTCAGGGGTACTGATGAGCCATGCGGTGGAATCTGTCCATACATGTTTGAGGCGTTCGCCGAGCATGGCGTAAAAATCGGGGGCATTTGTGGCCATCCTTTCGCCGTATGGCGGATTGGAGAGCAGGAAATTCACTTTCGGGTTGCGGGGCAGCAGGCGGAAGTCGGCTTGCCGGATATGTATGATGTCGTCAACGCCGGCTTTCACGCTGTTGCGGGCGGTCAGGTCGGCACAGCCGCGGGATATGTCGGAGGCATAGATGCTCACCGGCGATTCATTATGGCTGCATCGGCTGACTGCGGCCATGATGTTGGCGTCATAATTGCGCCATTTTTGGAAAGCATACGGGCGGCCCGTCTCGCCGGGCAGAATGTTCGCGGCAAGCATGGCTGCTTCGATGGCTATAGTGCCGGAACCGCACATGGGGTCTATCAGCGGTTCGGCGCCGCTCCATCCGGCAAGGCGCAACATCCCGGCCGCCATCACTTCACTGATTGGCGCCAGACTCGATTCGGTGCGGTAGCCGCGTTTATACAGCGCCGCCCCACTGCTGTCAAGCGACACCGTACAGAGGTTGTCGGCAATATGCAGATGTACCGGCACGTCGGGACTGTCGGCGTTCACAAACGGACGACGGTTTGCCGCTTTACGGAAGCGGTCAACGATGGCGTCTTTCACCCGCAACGCGGCGAACATGGAATTAGAGAACAGCGGGGAGGCTATTGCGCCGTGCACAGCAAAGGTCTTGCTCACATCAAACAGCTGTTCCCATTCGATAGTCAGCGCCTGCTGATACAGGTCGTCGGCGTTGGCGATGCGGAAGCTCTTAACGGGGACGAGTATTCGCAGGGCTGTCCGCAGAGCGAAGTTGGCACGATAGAGCGTCTGCATATCGCCGCGGAAAGTTACGGCCCGCCGTACCGGACAGACGTCGCGGGCGCCAAGTTCCTCAAGCTCGGCTGCTAATGTCGCTTCCAATCCCGCGTATGTTGTGGCAGTAATATTAAACAAACGTTCAAATACCTGCCCCATCACTGAATGTTGTTTCACGTGCCTTAAATTGTACGATATTAGAGTGTGGCGGTACGTCATGAGTAACCCACACGTTACCGCCGATAACGGTGTCGTGGCCTATCGTGATGCGCCCCAATATGGTCGCCTGTGCATAAATCACCACATTATCTTCCACCACCGGATGCCGCGGGATGCCCTTTATGGGGTTGCCGTGCTCGTCTAAGGGGAAACTTTTTGCGCCCAGAGTAACCCCCTGATAGAGCTTCACATTATTGCCGATAATACAGGTTGCGCCGATGACCACCCCCGTACCGTGGTCTATGGTAAAGTATTCGCCGATTTTGGCGTCGGGGTTGATGTCGATGCCCGTTTCGGAATGGGCCATCTCCGTGATTATGCGTGGAATCAGCGGTACTCCGAGTTCCACGAGGCGATGCGCCATCCTGTAGCTCGAAATCGCCCGAATTGCGGGGTAACAGAATATCACCTCGTTGCGGTCGTAGGTAGCGGGGTCCCCGTTATAGGCGGCTTCCACATCGGCAATCAGCAGCCGCCGCAATTCGGGCAGGAACGTGATAAATTCGGTGGCTATGTTCTGTGCCTTCCGCTTCTGTGCAACCATCCCCCGGTCGGCCACATCGCAGCCGCGACACGCCATCGTTTCGGGGTTGCAGCTGAAACACAGCCCCGCCAGCGTCTGCTCGGCCAACAGCCGGAAAAGCTCATCTACATATACGCCCATATAATGCGGCAACGTGTCAGGATATACGCTGGTGTTCTCAAAATAACCCGGAAACAGAATCTCTCTGACCATCTTTACTATCTTTCCCAGCTTCTGGATAGAGGGCATCGGCCCGCCCGCAGGCCGGTCGTGGCACACTATGGCCGAAGCCGAAAAATCGGACAGCGACGCCACTGCCTGCTTTATCCGAACAATATTCTTCGTTTCTACTTTCATTAACTGCGATACAATGAACTGCAAAAATAATAAAAAAAGCAGTCGGTTATCCCCGACTGCTAAAAAAAACCTTTCTACTATGAAAAAAAATGCGTAACTTGTTTCATGGCTTGAGACAATTGATATACTACTTACAATTACCGTGCCAAAATACACAGCTATGAATTAAATATTTCTGAAAAAACAGATTGCTGTACGCATTTCACAACATCACTTCCTGCTACGGTGTGACGCAGCAGCGCACTTTAAACCAGGTAACCTGCGTGAAGGTGTTGTCGCCGATGACGGCCTCCATTTCGAGGACGTAGTCGTCAACGGGCAGCGTAGCGCTCCACGAGGTCAGATTATTGTAAGCGGGCTGCGTTACGCCGTTAATCTTCCATGTAACGCTGATGGGAGTCTCTGAAGCGTCGCACTCGAATGTTATGGCATTGCAGTCGCCGTAGGTATCACCGATTATTTCGTCGGAATAGTCGCCGTTTATTTTCAGTGAGGCTGACAGGTTGCGGGCTGACGAGCCTGCAAGATAGTAGTATGACATGGCGCTTCCAAGCCCATAAACGCCAATCACCAGTCCATTAGGATTATCAAAGCGGAAGTAAGTATTGCTCAGTGCATACGAACAGAATGATAGACCGGAAGCAGCATTGTCATACCACGTTACGCCGCTCAAGGGCACCGGCGCGGCACCGGTAATGGAGACCGTGGTACTGGCTTTTCCTGCCGTTGCTGTTACTATCAAGGCATTATGCTGGTTAAGATTTGTACTGTTCGACGGATAGAACGGCGCTATCAGTACATTATGGGCTACCTGCTCTATTGGCGGCGTCCATGAGATGGCAGGGTCTCCCATTGTACTGCCGACACTGACATAATTCACACACACCAAATAAGCACATGTCATTACAGGGTAATTGGATTCGATATAACAACCGGATGGCACTACACATTCCAATTCCACCCATTCTCCTGCGTCCAAATTCAGAGAGTTTTTAGAGCCTGTTACAGTTGGTATAGTAAAATCAGTTCCGGTTATCACAGTTCCCGAGTGGGAAGCTACAACTCTTATACGGGTTTTAGTTTGTACAGTCTGCGGTACTATAAACCTTGTTCCCCATTTGTCAACAGAGAAAAGCTGCTCGAACAACAAATCTTGCGCGGAGGAGTTGTAAGGAATCAATGACCGCGTAGCGGCAGAGAAGAAAGCAACCGGCTTGTCTGCAACAATATGCATTCCAGTTATTTCGGTGGCGCCGGCAACCTGCGTATATATCTGGCCGGCACTCAGGGTTGCCAGCAATGTTCCGGTCAATGCATCCTGATAGACATTGGTACCATTCTGCGATGCAATGACAAAAAAGACATCTGCTCCAGATGTATAGTTGTAGCCGCAGTGATAATAATCGGTACCCCAGCTTGGAACAGGATATACCGATGTGGCATCACCGGTAGCCGTTGTATTATTGAAGGCATACACAATTATATCTTTTGTAGATGTAATGTGCAATGAGCGGTTATTAACACCGGTAACAGGAGCGCTCGCATAAATAGCCGATAAATAAGAGCCAAGATTTACTGCCTGCATAGTGCCTCCGGTAACGGTAATGGTCTGATTATAAGCGGAATTGGCTGTAAATGTCAAGGTAACCTGCGTGGTACTGTCTGCAGCAATTCGCAATTCGAGGTAAGTTGTTGTCTGCCCAAGGTTACTTCCAAAAGTGAGCCAGAAGTCGTTACCCTGTCCGGAACTTGACGAGACATTGGGCATGGTTGTTGGTGTAACCACGAACACCTGGACGGTGTTTGAATAGCCGAAAGTGCCCTGTCCGTCGGTAACTTTGCGGCGGTATTTTATGCCATGCGCCAATTCGGTGGCTGGAGTGTAGTTCTGACCGGTGCCGTTGGCGGGGACGTTTGTCCAGGTGATGCCGTCGTCTAAGGTGTATTGCCACTGATAGCTGTAAACGCCGTCGCCGCCGGTGGGCAGCTCGCCGGTAACTTCCTGGTTGCTGCCTTCGCTCTCCTCAACTTTGGTGGTCAGGTTTTCGCACGGGTCGGGGTAGTAAATCAGGCCGGGCACGAGCGGCTGCAGCGGACAGTTGACTAATTCTATTTCTATTTCCCGCATCCGCAGGGCCTTGTCGCCGAGGTAAAAGTGGTATTTTCCCGCCACAGGCCATGCGGCTGTGGTGATTGAGGTGAGCTTGACCCGCCCGCGATAGAAGCCCTGCGCATCCGGCCATGCGATGGTGTTGGTGGCCGAACATTCCACTGTAAACCAGTCTGTTACGGTGAGCGTGTCGGTAAAGTTTGTGCCGTCGGCGGCGTAGGTGAACTCCGGCCACAGCGGGGTGATGGCGCTGCCGTTGCCGCGGCCTTCCGAAATTATGCCGGAATCGTAGTGAAACAGCGGTTCGTGATTGGTCTCCCAATTGATTATCAGCGATTTGCCGCTGACGAGTTCGCACTGTGCCATGTTAGTCAGTAATACGTTGATATTCAAGGCATTAGCGACGAGATTTGCATTGACGGAAACATTGGTCCATGGCAGCACATCCACATAAACGGTGGCGCTTTCCATGGTTCCGAAGCCCTTGATTTGAGCAATAGTTAATTTGTAGTATGTGTTACGGCTGATACTCAGCTGTTTAAGCGTTTTGCTGGCCACATCGGTCATGAAGCCGGAGGCGAGGCCGTCGCCGATATAGAGCTTGTAGGTGAACTTTGTGGTGGCGTCGTTAGCTAAGTGGCAGTAGAGCAGCACGTATCCCGCATTTGCCTTGTCGCTCAGCACGTGTTCGGGGACGATGAAGGCGAAGGGCTGGGTGGTGGAGAATCCGCTGGCGGTCTGGTTATAGTTTGCGGCGGTGGTTTTTTGGGCTTTGCTGTTCCAGAAAGTCCCTGTGCTGTAGGGCTTTGCGGAGACATAACCGGTTGCGGGGGAGTGCAGGAACTGGATGCTGTCGAGTGCGATAGCCACGCCGTTGAGGTCGGCGTAATTGCATGTTACAGAGGTGATTTCCACCTTTGCGTAGAGGCGTTCCACTTTTCCGGCGGTTCCGGTTGCGGAGAAGTCGATGGCGGTGTTGTTCCATGTTGTGGCGCCGTTCCAGCTCAGCTGGACGCCTTCCCAGGCCTTGTACATGGGGATTCCGTGTGAGGCGTCCACGACGGGGTCGGCGGCGAGGGTCAGAGTTTTTTCGCGGATTTCGGCGGCCGAAGTAACGGCGTCCAAGTTCCACG
>JAISSS010000098.1 GCA_031272965.1 Bacteroidales bacterium
AGGCTTGCCGCCGATAGCCGCTCCCATAAAACCGTTGCCCATAACAGGCGCATCAACGGAGTACTTTGTAGGAATACGCTTTGGCGGCGCAGTAAAGACCGCCTTGTGCTTGCTGACCGTTTCCCTGACAGTATTATTGGGGCGACAAGCCACTATGGCTGCTACACTAAGGACAGATAATAAGAGTTTAATGTTCATACGGTATCTTAATTTGAGCTGCAAAATTACGGATTATTTTCTTATGTTGCAATCACAATCTTGCTGTTTTGGGCAAAAACGTCAATGTCTGTTTACAACAGCGGGCTTAGGATTCTTGCGAAAGATTCCAGTACTTTTGACCATCTGGGGCGTTTTTCCCAGTCTGGCAGCAGTATTTCGCGGCTGCATTTGAGGTCGGCGAGGAAATGTTCGCGCAGTTCTATGGCAGTAGCCTCGTCGTATATCATGGCGTTGACTTCGAAGTTTGTTTCAAGGCTGCGGAAGTCGATGTTGGCAGTGCCTATTGAGGCGAATACACCGTCAACCACGATGAACTTGCTGTGTACGAATCCGGGTTGATAGAAGAAGATGCGTACCCCAGCTTCGAGCAGCTCGGAGATGTATGACTGCGAGCTCCAGCCGGTAACGCCTGCATCCGACTTTTGCGGCATGAGGATGCGCACGTCGATGCCGCCCAGCGCGGCCGCTTTCATGGCGCTGGCTATTTCGGCATTCGGGATAAGGTAGGGGGTTGAAATGAACACTTGTTCAGTTGCGGAAGCAATGGCCACAAAATATGCCTGACTGATGCTTCCCCAGTCGGAATCGGGGCCACTGCCCACAATCTGTACCGTCTTTCCATGGCCGTGCCGAATGGGGCGGAAATAGCTCTCGGCGAGGATTTCTTTGGATACAAAATACCAGTCAGCCATAAATATCACCTGTAATGCCACTGCGGCGCCGCCGGTGAGCATAAGGTGCGTGTCGCGCCACGTCCCGATTTTTGGGGAGCCTTGCAAGTAGCGGTCGGCGATGTTGAGGCCTCCAATGAATCCGATATTTCCATCCACAACCACTAATTTGCGGTGATTGCGGTAGTTAACCTTTGATGACAGCAGGGGGAAGCGCACCTTTATGAAACAGTCAATATGTACTCCGGCTCTGCGCAGGGAGTTTATGTAGGAGCCGGGCAATTTCCAGCTGCCCACATCGTCATATATCAGACGGACTTCCACGCCTTCACGTACCTTCGCAATCAGTACGTCGTGCAGCTGCATGCCGAGCGTGTCGTTCTCAATGATATAAAATTCTATGTGGACATGGCGTCGCGCCTGTTCGATGGCTTTAAACATGGCGGGGAACGCCTGTTCTCCGTTGCGCAGAATCTGCACGTCATTGTCATCGGACAGGATGGCGTCGGCATTGGAGAGCAGCAGGTTAATGAGATGTTTCTTACTTTTGGCGGCGGCGGGAAGCGTTCTGTTCTCAGGTAACCGGTCAAGTTGCTGTCGTGTGAGCTTGCGCAGCCGTTCCAATTCGTTCAGGCCGCGTCGCGAAAACCGGTTCTTGCGGCGATAAATTTGCCCGAAAAACCAGTATATTACTATCCCAAGTCCTGGCAAGGCGATGAGAACCAAAATCCAGCTGATGGTTTTTATCGGGTTGCGGTTTTCCAGCACGAGGAAAAACGCCATCACGAGAACTGTCAGCCAGTAAGCCAGCTGGATAGCCGTCATCATATTCATGTACTCGCCGGACATTGAGCAGGTATTTTAGGCCGACGCTATTGCGGCTGCTGAAATGATTTCCAAAATTCTTCCACGTATGCGACGTCCTCAAAATAGTCGCGTCCGGTAACAGCGTCCGGTTCCGGCTGAAATTCCAGTGCATTTGCACGGCGGGCATAGCTGACCTTTTCGCCCTGCGGGTTCACAAATGTCTTGGAACATTCCACGAAACTTATCAGGTATTTACCGTTAACAGGCTGATAAGTAACGACATATCTGTAGCTCACCTGACTCTGGTGCTCCGAATCGGTGTACAGTGCGCGGTTTTGCCAGCTGTTTCGTGATGCTTTCACGGAGCATTCTATGCGGAGCGGGATGTTGCTCGATTTGAGGATATAGATGCGGCCGCTGAGATTAGTGGCGAAGAAGTCGCCGGTGTGTGCCAGGTCGGGTTTTTCCAGCGTGTAGGCGATAACCCATACACTGTCGTTCTCGTAGGGGGCCATGCCTGCGAAGCTCAGCGTGAAGTCGTTGAGCAGTGTGGCGTCCATGATTCCGTTACTCATGCGGACGTGGTCCATTTCGAGCAGCTCCTCGAAGCCGGTTTGTCCGGCCGCATACGACCACGGTTCGAAGTTGCGTCGGGCCTGAATAAACCGGTAGTTCCGGCTGTCAAAGGCATCGCTGACCGTCGGGGCGCTGTAGCCCGTGCGGTCGAACAGCTCGACGATGGCCTCCCGCGAATTCTGCTTGGCGCCGTTGATGCCGGTCTGCTCGATGTAGTAGAGCTTCGCCCCCCAAGGCCCTGCCATGAATCGCTGCGGAACCTGTCCGATAGCAGTGCGGATAACGCGGAACAGCACTAACGACTGCGCCGCCACATTCACCTCACCCTGAATACGGTAGGCCTGTTCCTGCAATGCCACGAGCATGTTATCCTGTGCGGGAACATCGCGCGCCAAAAAGCTCTCAGGCTGAAAGCCTATGGCGCTAAATACCAGCTTCTTATCGATGTCAGAGGCCATAATTCGCAGCTCAAAAAAGCCTTCGTCATTACTGGCCGTGCCGTGATAGGTGCCTTCGATACCTATATTTACATAGGGTATCCCCTCACGAGTGTCGGCATTCACCACCTGCCCGCGCACAACTTTCACCTGCGCCGACAAAGTCGCCGGAAGCGTCGCCAAAATTATAAACAACAGCATCATGCTGCATTTTTTTCGTACTGAATATTCCATCATATTAAAATTCTTATTATCTTAGTATCCAAATTTGGAACGAACTTAATAAAAAATTCCGTAACCATGAGCAAAAAAAGAATATTTTTTTTGATGTTGGGGGCGCTTAGTATGGCCGCCTGCGTGTCAAAGCGCAAATATTTGGAACTGGAAACGGCAAAATTTCAGGCTGACGAACAAATTAAGAATTTAACGAATGATAACGAAACGTTAAATTTACGTATCGCTAATCTGACATCCGGATTCGAACAGATGAAACAGGAACTGATGGCCAGCAATGCCCGCAAGGACCAGCTCATCAACGAACTGAACGGTCAGATATTGCGGCTGACCACTAACGTGCGCGATAAGGAAACCTCTTTGGAGAAGAACCAGTTTACCTACAGCTTCGAGAAGCGCCAAATGGAAGCAGAAGTGGCCAAAAGCAAACAGGAAGCCGCCGAACTCGCCGCAAAATACAAAGCTCTGCAAACCGAGCTGACGGAGGTGA
>JAISSS010000043.1 GCA_031272965.1 Bacteroidales bacterium
TGAATTTGGCTTGGCGTCCGACGCCTTTGCCCCATAGCATGCAAGCATGCACGCTGTAATGCTGAATAATAATAGTTTACGCATAAATGATTTTTATTAATTTTTTGAGCGCAAAAATATAAAAAAAATGATAAGCAACGCTTTTTTTGCTTATTTTTGTATTCATAATGCAACAAATTCGTCTGTTCTGCATCATAGAAAGTTGATATGATATATTAATTTTGCGTACATTTGTATCCTGAAAATGAAAGTATGGAATTAAAAGAGCAAAGATATGTGGCGCAGACCGGCTGGATTTCCATGTCGGCAGATATATTTCTGTTTGCGGTGAAATACTGGGCGGGGATAATATCAGGCTCTATTGCATTGATAGCTGATGCGTGGGATACGTTGACCGACTGTTTTTCGGCGTTGATAGTAGTTGTTGGGGGTAAGTTGGCCAACAAGCCGGCCGACCATGAGCATCCTTACGGGCATGGGCGGGCTGAGCATATTACGGCGATGGCTATTGGTGTGGTGCTGGCTATCCTGTCGTATAATTTCATAGTCAGTGCGTGGCATAAATTTGTGGCGCATGAAGCTGTAGATTTCGGGTGTGCGGCCTTCATTGTTACCTTTATTTCCATAGTTTGCAAGCAATTGCTGGCGCGTTATGAGCTGCGGGTTTTCCGGCGCACACAGTCGCCCACTATAAAAGCTAATTCGTGGAATCATCAGACCGATGTGTTTGCCTCTGCCATGTTGCTGGCAGGCATTACGTTGGGGCGTTATGTATGGTGGATGGATGCGTTAATGGCGTTCCTGATAGCCTGCATGATAGGCTATACCAGCTACGGGATTCTGGCGCAGCAGGTGAAGGCGTTGCTGGGTGGAAAGATTGACCCGCAGTTAGCGGGCGACATTGCCGAAACAGTGATTGAAGCTGTCGGATATGATGTGCATATCCACAATTTTCATCTGCACGACTATGGCCGACATCGGGAGCTGAGCTGTCACATCATGTTGCCGCCAACGATGGCATTAGCCGACGTCCATGCCGTATGCAGCAAGGTGGAGACAACGCTGGCTGACCGTTTTGGCATCATCGCCACGGTACATCCGGAGCCATTAGTTCCCTGCACCCCGTATGAGCCGGACGCATGAAAAACCTTGCCATATATTGCCTGCTGTTCGTGCCTGCGACGCTTGCTGCAATGCCCGTATCTCTGCCCCCTGACCGGACGTTTACCCTGAGTGGCTATGTTACTGACGCGGCTTCGGGGGAGACGCTCATCGGGGCACATGTTATGGCCCCGCAGCTGCATCTGGGGGCTGTTACCAATGAATATGGCTTCTTCAGTCTGACATTGCCCGAAGGTAAACACTACATCAGTGTCTCATACGTGGGCTTCCGGACACTGACACAGCAGATTGACGCCACCAGTGCCCGAAAGCATAACTTTCGACTGCAGGCAAATACGGAACTTGACGCAGTGGTAGTGCGCGGCGAGCGCTCGGAGACCGGCGTCAGAGCCACGCAAATGGGGGCGGTAGAAATTCCGCTTCAAATTATCAAGAGCCTGCCTGCACTCATGGGCGAGGCCGACGTGATGAAAACGGTCCAGATGATGCCCGGCGTACAGGCCGGAACCGAAGGCACAGCCGGCTTATACGTGCGTGGGGGCGGCCCCGACGAGAACCTCATAATGCTCGACGGCGTACCTCTCTATAATATTGACCATTTGTTCGGAATGTTCTCCATATTTACTCCGGAAGCAGTGAAAAAAGTGAACCTCTTCAAGAGCAGCTTCCCTGCACGCTTCGGCGGACGGCTCTCTTCGGTCATTGACGTGCGCACTAACGACGGCGACTTGCAGAACTGTCATGGCACACTCAACGTGGGACTGCTCGCGTCCAAGCTACAGGTTGAAGGCCCGATTATAAAGAACCGCACCTCATTTAATATCTCTGCACGGCGCTCATATTTCGACATCCCTCTGAAAAAGATGCTGCCCCCCGAAGAACGGGCGCTATACTACTTCTATGACCTCAACGGTAAAATAAACCACCGTATCAACGACCGTCACCGCCTCTACCTGAGCCTCTATTCAGGCCGCGACAAATTAGAATCGAATTACGGCGACGGCGGCTACGAAATACGTATCAACAATACCGATATGCGCTGGGGCAACGACCTGGCCGCACTGCGCTGGAACTGGGACTTATCGCCCCGCCTGTTCCTCAACACTACGCTGGCATACACAAACTATCTGTTCAATGTTGACAACGTATGGCAGGAACAGAAAAGCAATTCCGTCAATATTACGAATATCTACGTAACATATAAATCAGGTATTCGGGAGGCCTCATTCTATATGGATTTCGACTGGCATCCCGCCCCGACGCATCAGGTTCGTTTTGGGGGACGGCTCTTCCGGCACAGCTTCCGACCGGAAGTGTTCGTTACCCGTATTGAGGAGATTCGTTCCAATCCCAGCGACGAGACTTACGACGACAGCAATGCAACTATCGGCGCCAATGAGGGCAACATTTATGCCGAAGACCAGTTCGGGGTGGGGCGGTTTCTCGATTTCGACCTCGGCTTTCACGCCTCTGCCTTCCACGTCGGCGACAAGACATGGATGTCTCTGCAACCCCGCATGTCAGTACGCCTGTTGGCAGGCCATGACCTGTCATTTAAGGCAGCATACGTGCGTATGAGTCAGTACATACACCTGCTGTCAAACTATATGATTACCCTGCCCACTGACCTGTGGGTGCCTGCCACAAAAAATATCCGCCCCATGAGCGCTGACCAGTATTCTGTCGGCGCATATTGGCTCGGCATACCTGACTGGGAATTTTCGATAGAGGCCTATTACAAGGACATGAACAACGTGCTGGAATATAAAGACGGCGCGTCGTTTTTCGGCACTTCCGGCAACTGGCAAAACAAAGTGGAGATGGGCATCGGCCGTGCCGGCGGCATTGAATGGATGCTGCAAAAAAAGCATGGCAAAACAACCGGCTGGCTGGCTTATACCTTAGCCAAAAGTGAACGCAAGTTTGCCCCCGACGGCATCAACGAGGGACGATGGTTCCCATATCGCTATGACCGGCGGCATCATATATCACTGGCGCTCAACCATAAGTTCTCCGACCGCATCGACTGCGGCGCCTCCTGGGAATTTTACACCGGCGGCACGGGAACGCTGGCCTTTCAGGAAACGGCGATTATCGCCCCCGATGCTTTTGTGGTCAGCGACGGCTATAACCCGCGGTACCTCAACGGGCGAGACCCATACCCGTCAGCGGAATACATCGACAGCCGAAACAACTACAGAATGCCGCCAAGCCACCGCCTCAATGTGGGCATAAATTTCCATAAAAGGAAAAAATACGGCACACGAACATGGAACGTCAGTATCTACAACCTCTATAATGCCATGAATCCCGCTTTTATGTACACCGAAACGGAAACGGCGTATCCTTCGGACTACAATCCGTTTAGCTCGGCAATAAATCCGGACGTTTATGAAAAGAAAGTATTGAAGAAGATGACCATTTTGCCACTGCTGCCGTCAATCTCGTACAGTTATAAATTTTGAATAATAAACTATGATGAAAAACAGATGAAAAAGATGATGCTTGTACTCGCTGTCGCCACTTCACTTTTCGGGTGCGAGAATACTGTGGACTATGACGCCGCTTTGCAGACGCCAACGCTGGTAATGAATGGCTTTTTAGATGCTTCGCAGACGTTTAACATCATCATGGTTGCCGTTACAGGTGAGACGGCGCCGGAAATACCCGGCAATCCGATTGTACAGCTGTACCGCAACGGTCGCCAGATAACTACCGAATTGGTTACCTCTCCGGAGTTCAGCATCTATCCGCAGTGCATTGCCGCAATGCAGATGCAGGCAGGCGATAAAATAAGAGTCGAAGCCACAGCCAACTCTGCAGTAGGACGACTCATGGCATGGGCAGAAGATGTGGTGCCGGAGGCCCCCGCTATCAGCCGAATCGCAATTTCCCGCCCCAACACAAAAGACATTTCGACATTCTCGGCATCCGTAACCTTTACTGACGTCCCAAATACGGAGAACTATTACCGGCTACTCATCGAAGGCTATGTTGAAATTAGCGGCGCATCAACATTCACCGCTAATGACACTGTAATTACTTACACCATGCCGTGCGATTTAGACACCGGCGCCGACCCAATCCTCAATCGCGGGCATATATCGGGCGGCGGCGAAGCACTGTGGCTATTGGAACAGGCCGAAAATAAAGCCGCCGTGTTTGACGATTCGATGCTCAATGGCGAACAAACGCTGACCGTAACCAACAAAAATGCCATCCATTTTGAATATGCCGACACACGGGATATTATTGACCGCTATTTCAGATATTATATAAAAGTGCGGCTACAGGCAATTACATCGGCAGAATATCATTATATGTCGGTATGGAATACTTATGCCTCCGATTCCTACGAGCCGGTGCTGGGTGGCCCAATTCATTTCCCCAGCAACGTTAACGGTGGAACAGGCATTGTAGGCATCAGCAACGAGGCGGTGGCAATGGAACTAATCATGGAAAGCGCAATGCCATGGAACTGAACACTATTTCTCTACCTGATAATCATCAAAATCCTAAAAATCAAGGTTTAGAAATTTTATGAACATAAAACACGTGTGGAAAGATGTTTTTGCCAATTCGGGAGACCAGACACTTGACTTGTATTTCAAAGATTTAGGCGAATATTTTCACGGTTTTTACAATCAGTTGAAACAACAGCACGAAATGCGTTTTTGCCTGACTGCCTCACAGCAACAGGCATTTAACACCTATTTTGCGCAGGCGCAAACTCAGTTTCTTGCCCTCTACGGCGATGATTACATTGCCACAGTGCGCCGTTTGGGGCTGATAACTTTCCGTATTGCAATGATTTTAACGGTGTTGCGGTTAATGGAAAGCCAACACTTTACAACGCCGCTAATATGCACCGATACCGATTTCAACACCGCGTTGGAAATGGTAAAAATTCTTGTGCAGCACGCCGCAAGGGTTTTCGATGCCTTGCCTGCCGAGCAGGAAACGCCGACAACCAACAATCCCCGAATGGCATTGTTTCAATCGTTGCCGCCGCAGTTCGACAAGCAAACTTACATTTCCGCTGCCTCACAACTGCAAATCCCCCAAAGCACTGCCAACAAGTGGCTTATGAAATTCGTAAGTTCCGGCTTGCTATCAAAGCAGGCGCACGGAAGTTACGCTAAAAATAATCCCTAATGCAGAAAACAGCCCTAATAAACTTTCTTTCTTTTCGCTATCCTTTTGGAGAGAGTACCCGCAGGGGGAGTGACGGGCTGTTTTTCTGTTTTTTCTTGCTCTTTTTTGCTCGTACTTATGTTAATTACGAAAAATAATCGTACCTTTGTACCGTTTTTCTGACAATTCTAAAAAGCAAAAGTCAGGAAGCATATAATAAATTGATTTACAAACGAATATTAAATTTTATCGCTATGTTGTTCGGTAACAGAATTAGACAGTTGAGAGA
>JAISSS010000078.1 GCA_031272965.1 Bacteroidales bacterium
TCAGTTGGTCAAGATGGCTGTGGAAAAAGGTCGCGCCGAGCGTCCGAACCTCAAATGCGGCATCTGCGGCGAACACGGCGGCGAGCCGAGTTCGGTCAAGTTCTGCCACTACACCGGTCTGGATTACGTCAGTTGCTCGCCTTTCCGCGTGCCGATTGCACGACTTGCAGCGGCGCAGGCGGCGGTGGAATAAGACAAGAGCGTCATTGCGGGCTTGACCCGCAATCCCACGAATAATTGAAAAACAGGCAGAAAGATTTAATGCTTTCTGCCTGTTTTTGTGTCTAAACTGTGATTGCAGTCGCCCCGCAATCCCCTGACAAATGAAAATAAAATCCGTTCGGGATTTTCATATCAATAGAAACTGATTACCCTTTTATTCTTCTATTTTTAATCTATCTCGTGCTACATCCAAATTTTTGAATCTATTGCAATCTTCTCTGTAATTTATTGTTTTGCAGCAGCGAACGCATTTGCGTGATTGCCGTACCGTTGAGTTGCACAAGCCGCTCGCCCTGCGGAAGTCCCTGTCGAATCAAGAGTGCGTTGATGCTTTCCATATTCGACAGCACAACAAGTTGTTCCAAAGTTGCGTAGTCGCGGATATTGCCTTTTTCATCGGGGTGGGCGTCGCGCCATTGCTTTGCAGTTTTCCCAAACAGAGCCACATTCAGCAAATCGGCTTCGTCTGCATAAATAAACTTTGCCTGCTCTTTGGTTACTTCTTTGGGAATTAATTCGTCCTTAATAGCGTCTGTGTGAATACGATAATTGATTTTTGAAAGAGTGCGCTGCAAGTTCCATTCGAGGGAAAGACGTTGGCTTTCGTCCGTTTCAATCGTTTAAATTCTTTGATTAACAAAAACTTAAACTCCGGACTTAACCAAGTGGCAAATTCAAAAGCAATGTCGGAATGGGCAAATGTGCCTCCGCCGTAACGCCCCGGTTTGGCAACAATTCCAATGGCATTGGTTCGTTCAATCCACTGTTTTGAAGTCAGAACAAAACCATT
Source organism: Bacteroidales bacterium (assembly GCA_031272965.1). Classification (GTDB taxonomy): domain Bacteria; phylum Bacteroidota; class Bacteroidia; order Bacteroidales; family Prolixibacteraceae; genus JAISSS01. The sequence goes on from JAISSS010000078.1 coordinate 1,013, forward strand.
GTCGCCGCTTTCATTTTTAATGTTACCGAATTCCGTAACATTAAAATCGGGATTGTTAATCTGTTCCCAAATTCCCATAAAACGAATGGTGTAGCGTGTGCTCAACCAATGTGAAATAACCAATCCTGTGGCTTCCGCATTCTTAAACTTCGCCATATCGGTCAGCGAAATATAATCTTCTTTGTTTCGCGAAAGCAGGATTATTTCCGTTCCCTGCACGATTATAGTATCTTTTTTAGCCATACGTTTTTGTTTAGAAATTCGACACTGCAAATGTACAACTATTTTTCTAATTCTCAAAGGTTTTTCAACAAAGCATTGTTTGTCTGAACTTTGATATTTTTGTTTGCTCGAACAAAACCCGATGCTTGGACTTCGCGGCTGCCGTCTCGGCAATCTCTATCCCGAAATCACCGAAATGCAGACCCGCGCTATCCTCGAAGCCGCATTGGAACTGAAATCGCAGGGCAAAGAGGTTTATCCCGAATTTATGGTGCCGCTGACGAGTATTCTTTACGAATTTCAGGCGCAGAAAAAGATTATCGACGCCACTGCACAGCAGGTTTTTGCCGAACACAAAGTCGGCACGATGACTGAAATTCCGTGTGCCGCACTGACAGCGCATCGCAACCGAAGCCGAGTTCGGTACAGGGCTTTTTTCGAGCGCCTCAGCTCATGAAGCGCTCTTTATATGCCCATAGTCCGAGTGCAGGGTTTGAGATGTAGAACACCTGTTCGCCGTCAGGCATAATATTCATGCCGTCTTTGAGCTTGTCTGGCGGGTATTTTGCAAGCATTTCAGGCAGACTGCCATAATTGAATCCCACGCTTTCGATTTCTGTGCGTGTCAGGTTGTCGGCATCCTGACCGGGGCAATATGTTATGCGGAAGCGGCCTTCGGAGGAGCCGTGAATCAGGTGGGCGGCAGCGCTGAGGTTATTACGCAGCTCGTCGTTGTCGGCTACGGCTTTCAGGGTTGCAGGGGTTCCGAAGTAGCCATATTTTCGGATGAGGCGGTCAATTTCCCGGTCCTCGCCAAATTCACGCAGGGCGGGCGCCAATACAATCAGCTCACCGCCGTCAGCAATAGCCATGCGTGTGCGATAAACCGACTTGTTACCCAGCCAGGTGGATTTAAATTCGGAGGGGTCAAGCCACACCACTACCTTTTGCAGCGGCATGTCGAGCATCTCGAAATTGACCTGTAGCGACAGGCTGGCGGCCTTGTCGAACACGGAGAAGTCGTCGCCGATAAACAGCCCGCGCGTTTTGAGGCGGCCATCGGTAGTGTCCAATCCCACCACCGTCTGTACATAGACGATTGGCAGGTGCCTGATGAAATGCTCCGAAGCATAGTTAAATACCTTGCGGACGGGCGTGTCGGCATGTCCCATCATGCGTTCCATGCCATAAGCGGCGCCGATGAAGTGGCTTTTGTTGATGCCGTCGGCGCCGCCCGTTCCGACAAAGATGTTCTTGTTATAGTTGGCCATTCCTACGACCTCGTGTGGCACCACCTGACCGATAGAGAGGATGAGGTCGAACCCCCCGTCGAGCAGCAGGCGGTTGACCTGCGCCGGCCATGGGAAGTCAACTTTTCCGCCGGATACTTCGCGGACGTAATCGGCCGGCACCTCGCCCACCGTAACTACGTCGTGGCGCCAGTCGTGTTCGCGGATGAGCGAAGCAGGCATCGTATTAAACATGTGTTCAATTTGGACAGCACTCATCGGGCTGTGCGTCCCCAAAGCGGGCATCACATCGGTGAGCCGTTCCCCGAAATATTGCCATGTCATCTCGGTCAGCTCCCCGGCACGACTGGGAAAGCGTGTATAGTCGGGCGGCAAAGCCAATACCTTATTGATGTTCTTCAATTGGCTAAATGCGGCATACAGTCCCGCCCTCAAATCGGCGGCTGTTAAATCATGGCTGATTGAGCCGGTTTCATAATATAGCATCGTCGTAAAATTTTACCACAAAGGTAAGGAAAAATATTGAAGATATGGAAAGGAACGCAGGAATGTAAAATATAAAATGTAAAACAGAGTAGAGCAGAGATTGCAGGATAGACAGTCATCACCTGACCACTGATAACTGATAACTGACCACTGTCGGGCTATTCGCAGTGATTTTTATTAACAAAACGAGCGGGATGTCGATAGGGCAGGGCGCTTTTGACGGCGTTGCGGGACTAAAAACCGCTATTTTTCAGGGTTAATGCCCCAAAAATGGCAAAAATATCAACATGTTTTCAACAGATTATTAACCGATTATCAACATGTTTTCAACAGAAGTTGTTAATTATCGGGGGCTTCGCAGGTGTCGGCAGGGAAACTGACAGTGCAGTTAAATGCGCGGAAAAGGGCGGCAACAGAATCGGCACGGCTTTTCGGCGCGGATGTGTGAAGTTGGCATCTGTTATCAAGGCAGGCGCCAAAATCGGGAAGATTTTGCGGCAAAGCGTTGTCTTTTAGCAGTTTCATCACGCTATTCAGGGCGGCATAATCGAATATCACGGTCATTGGGACGGTGGATATGCGTTCTATAATTGTGGCGCGTTGCAGGGCGTCGGCGGTTGCATAGCCGTAGGCTTTGGCCAATCCGCTGACGCCCAGCAAAGTCCCCCCGAAATAACGTACCACTACTGCCAGTATATTGGTCAGACCGACTTTTTTCAGTTGCCCCATTATCGGGCGTCCGGCAGTACCTGACGGCTCGCCGTCGTCGTTCTGCCGAACCCGTTGCCCGTCGCTGCCCAATATCCATGCGTAACAGTGATGCCGCGCCGCGTGATGCTGTTTCCTTAGTGCTTGTAAGCGTTCTTTTATCTGGTCTTCCGATTCCACCGGATAAGCGAAAGCGAGGAACCGGCTGCCTTTTTCTTTATACAGGCCTTCGGTAGCGCTTTCGATGGTCAGGCAGGTATCGGACATCGCATTTACATCTTCAATTTCTGGTCAATATCTTCTACGCAGGCCTTAAATTTCTTGTCGGTATCGATTAGGTTCCCCACAGTTTTCAGCGCATGCAGAACGGTGGCGTGGTCCCGGCGACCGATTTGCAGCCCAATTGTGGCCAGCGACGACTTGGTGTAGTGCTTTGAGAAATACATGGCTACCTGACGGGCCTGCACAATCTCCCGTTTACGGGTGTTGTCCTGCAGGGTGTCGAGCGGCAGCTTGTAGTAATCACATACCACTTTGGAAATGTAGTCAATTGACAGCTCTCGCTGCGAATTTTTGATGAACTTGTTTATCATCTCGCAGGCCAGGTCAAGCGTAATGTCTTTTTTGTTAAGGGTTGACTGGGCTGACAGCGACACTAATGCGCCTTCCAGCTCGCGGACGTTATCGCTGATATGGGAAGCGATATACTCCAGCACCTCTTCGGATACAGTCATCCCCATATTGGCGCTTTTCAGTTTGAGGATTTCCATGCGGGTCCTGAAATCGGGCGCCTGCAGGTCGGCGGTTAATCCCCACTTGAATCGGGAGAGCAGGCGTTGCTCCATCTCCTTGAGGTCGAAAGCCGGCTTGTCGGAGGTCAGGATTATCTGCTTGCCGTTCTGGTGCAGGTGGTTAAAGATGTGAAAGAAGGTCTCCTGGGTCTTAGGCTTGGCCGCAAATTCCTGCACGTCGTCCATAATGAGTACGTCCATCAACTGGTAGAACTGGACGAAGTCATTACGGGTGTTATTGCGGACAGCGTCCGTAAACTGCGTGTGGAACTTGTTGGCGCTGACATACAGGACGATTTTGTTAGGGAAGCGTTCCTTCACCTCGTTGCCGATGGCCTGGACTAAATGGGTCTTTCCAAGCCCGGAGCCGCCGAAAATCATCAGCGGGTTGAAAGCTGTACCGCCGGGGTTCTGGGCAACAGCGAATCCTGCGCTGCGGGCCAGCCGGTTACATTCGCCCTCCACGAAGTTGGCAAACGTGTTGTCCTCATTCAGTTGTGAAGGAATTTGAAACGCACCCGGCAATCCCGGCCCGACAAAAGGACTCGGTATCGACTTTCCGGCGCCGTTAAGGTGGGGAAATACCGGCACGGGGGGATTCTCATGCTTACGGTTGGATTCCGGCTCCGTGATAGACGACGACTCGCTTATCATCACCCGGTACTGCAACCTGGCATCATTTCCAATCTCCCGGCGCAGAGTACGCTTTAACAAGTCAATAAACTGCTCCTCCAAGTACTCGTAAAAAAAACGCGACGGCACCTGAATCGTCAATTCCTGATTCTTCAACGCCAATGGCACTATCGGCTTGAACCAGGTATTATAAATAACCTCAGACACGTTGTCCCGTATCACGGACAGGCAACGCTCCCATACTGCCTCATGAACTTCATTCATACACTAAACCTTGATATAATAAAAACATAATTTGTTGCTGTCATCATCCTTCCCGACTTTGACGCTACAAAGATGCTACTTTTTTTTTAATCCCAAAACCGATTTTTCACTTGTTTTTTTCAAATATTTCGTATCAGTTTAATTATCAAGACTTTATGCCTGAAAAAAAAATTTTTATACTTATTAACATATAACTGTCTGACTGTCAAATGATTACTTATTAACATTTTCGGAAGCCCCCGCAGTTAAAAGGATTATCTGTTTTAATATAAACTTAAAATTTGACCGCTCAAAACCAAATTTCGAATTGGCGAAAACCGGACGACCGATTTTTCGCCCAATACTACGTTTTATTAAAGGTCTGTATCATATTTATTATTATCTTTGTGAAACATTTAACCGTGATATTTAGCTATGGTACCGAAATTTTTACTTGCAGACAATTCTATTGATGCACCGGACATGATTTATGTGGTGCACACCGAGACGCCCCGATTTATACTCGGCGGACACATCGAAACATTTGACACAGAGCACGAAGCAGTATGGTTCGACCCTAAACCTCTGTCGGATTCGCTCATCGAAGACCTGCTTGAAGAGGCCGTCATCTTCTTCAACGACGCCCTCGACCACGAGGACGAGCTGGATGATGAGGACGAGTAACAACGTAACTGTCTAATCAGTAATTCTCGCAGAATGAACAAGACTTTTGGAGCCGGTATTGACCGGGAGAACATCGCGGGGAAGCGCATCATCCGCTACATTAATTTGAAGCTGGCCGCATTGGGCTACCCTTGCTACCACGATGGACGTACCGAGGAATTCCTCGAAATCGCAGCGCCCCTGCTGAGCAACTACAAAGAACAGTCGCGACAGCTGAGCAACTGTCTGGCGCCAATAGGCTACCGCCTGCAACGCTTCGTTAATACCTTTTTAAAAGGACACCTTGACGAGCCGCTCACCGTCATGCCCCGCAACGCCTTCAACCTCGACCGGCACGGGCTGGCACGTATTATGTCGCTGCCTCCGGGCGCCAATTCCTACAGAACCGATATGGTTACCACATACCGTACCGCACAGGGAATACTGCACAACCCTAAGAGCGACAAGCGCACTACCAAAGGGGTGTTTCACATCTGCGAAGGCGGGTTCCCGGTTCCGTCCGACAAGAAAGCCGTACCCAAGGCCGTCTTTGCCCGCCTGCTGCGTGCCGCGCTGAATCCACCCCGCGAGCTGCTCAAGCTGCCCTTCACACATGGCCAGCCCGAAGAAGCCGCCCTCTTTGTAAGCCTGCTGTTACGCCCCACCGTTGTGCCGGAAGTGGAAGGCATCATCCGCGAAAAGTCCATGGAAGTATGCTTCCTCGCCCCAGGCAGCCTCATCGGAAACCTCGACTTCACCGAATCAGTGTTCGGTAATGCCGGAAATCCATATCTGCCCGAAAACGACGCCGCTTTAGACCCCGACGGATGGACGGGACATACCGGCTTAGTGCTGCTGGCAACTCACCTCATAAGCCTGACAAAAAAAGAACTCGGACTGCCGCATTGGGACGAGGCCTCACCCCGCCAACGAAACGAGGGAATGTGCTGGCGCACCGACACCGAACGCTATAACGAGGGACAGCCATTCAAAATCACCGCCCGCGACCCGTCCGGCGTGGCTATCACAATTATCGCCGACAACTATTTCGGCTACTGCAAAAAAGAAGTTAAGACCTTTATCAGCTTCTCGGCCAATCTTTACGGGTTAGCCGAAGAAGAACATGCCGGCGGCGCATTGGCGTTCCCCACTTTCGACCTCGGCGAGCGCTTCCATGCTGACGACCGCGTCCTGAAAAACGGGCTGAACTTTAACAGCCTGGCGGCAATGTATCCCGACATGATGGACGTACAACCCGAAGGCTACGGCATCGACCGCCGCTTCCCGCATATTCTGTATGTCCCTGACGACGCCGAATTTAACGTCTTCGACCAGCGCGTATCGTGGGCGGGCAATAACGGACGGCAGTCGGTACGGCTTGCGCCGGAATTCGTCTATGTGCTGCCGGCAGGATATAAAGTCCGCATGCGCAAACGCCTCAATGGGCAACGATGGCACCTCACCGGAACCGTCGCCGAAGGAACGCTGTGCCATAAACCATGCACCGTTTCCGGCGGCGGAAAATCGGAAATATCAAAATCAATCATCGACGCCATGATTCAGGGGCCCGTGTATGTGGCAAACCTCACCGAAGAACTCGACCGCGTGGCCGAAATCCTCGACATGGACTTCTCTAAACGCCTCAAGAATCCCCCGGTCTATACTCCAGACCGCCCCTCCCGAAAAATCCTCGACACCCGCCGCACTCTCGGCTCGGTCATTAAACTGCTGAACCCCTCTGACGAATACACCGACGAATATAACGAATGGCTGCGCTCGGTTCCCCAAAATATCAAAGACCTTATATATATCGTGAAACGGCGGCACCATCCCGAAACCGGCGACTGGCGGTCGATGTTTTCTGTGGACAAGGTGAACGGCGCCGACGGCAACGAACTGAAATATCAGGGGAAAAAACTGATTGCCAACTACCTGCGCGTAGGCCACGATTTAGACCAGTCGTGGCGTATATTTAAGGTGCGGCAGGACTATTTTCCGGCCGAAAAAGTGCAGGTTGAAGACGACATCACCGCCTCTGTGGTGCTCAGTGCGACACATTTTGAGGGACTGAATCCGGCCTGCGATAACCCCAGCGTCAAGATGCTGACCAACTGCGAAGCCCGCCTGTTCCAGCGCCCCGATGACGCCATCATCAAAGGCTATGACAAGCAGGCCGAAAAAGACATCGCCACCCCCAACACGTTTCTGTCGAACTTCGAGCCGCTCACCAAAGAGGCTGTCCACAAAATCAAGGACGATACTATCGGTTTCGACTACTATACCCAGCCGATGAAAGATTTGATTAACAGCTTCTTAGCCGACGCCGACGCCGAATATCTTGTGGTGTCATCAGAACCGCGGATAGTTAATGGCAAGCCCTCGGCCAACCCGCGCTATTTGCAGGTGCGTCCTGACTGGACGAATCCCGCTGACCGCTACTTAGCCGAGACTGCCACCCGCTTCTTCCGCAAATTGCCACCGGAACAGCCGCTCTATTTACCGGTGAACGTGGCATTGCCCGGACGCCGCAACAACCCCGCCGACCCGGCCAACAACGTGCCGCCATTAGCCGTATATAACCCCATCCACTATCAGGAACTGCCGGAACTGTTCATCGAGTTCATCTGTAGCGTAACCGGCAAGTCGCCCTCTACAACAGGCTTCGGCTCGGAAGGAGCGCTGACCAAGGGGCCATTTAACAACCTTCCGGTAGCCTTCGACCTGAACAATGCCTTTCTTTCATATATCCTCACCGGCTACGAGCCGCTCTCGTCGGTGGCGGGCTATATAGGCCCCAATTACAAGGTAGCCCACGACATCAGCCTGCTTATGCCGGAAGTGATTTCGCGCATGTCGGTAGAAGAACGCCGTCCGCAATATCTCATTGAGCGCGGGTTCCTCGAAAAAGTCGAAAATTTCGAGTATAAAGGCGAGCTTGTTGAGGCGAGTTTGTTGGGCTACCGCATTACGCTGAAATTCGCCACCTATTTTTTGGGGCGCATCTTCAACAACCCCGAAGCCGTGTTTACCCCTGAGATGCTGCGCCCCGAAACACAGGATATGGATACCTTTGTGCAGTCGATGCGCAACCTCGCGGTTACGCAGAAGCGCGTAGCCGAAGGGCTGATTGCCGACGGCACTTTCGAGCTGCTGTGTCCGCCGTTGCAGGCATTGGTGAAGCTCATGGTGGACGGCCATTTTGAGGGCATGAAGCGCGAAGACCCCGATTTTCGACGTATGTTCACCCGCGAAGCAGTGCTGTCGGACGACTGGTACCGCCGCCGCCTCATAGCCAGACAACAGCGCGAAATAGACTTCCAAAATACCAGCATAGCATACATCGAATCAGCGCTGGCCAACCCCAACTATGCAGAGACCGCACAAGCGCTCGACCTCGCTGGCCGCCTGCGCAACGCTCGAACCCGCCTCGCCCGCGTATCCTCGCCCGAATATATCAACGAACTGTGGGGAACCATAGGCGGGATTGAAGGATTGAACAGGCTCGTCTAAAAGTCTTTGCGGGCAAATTCGTGGACTTCCATGTTGGTAATGGCGGCGCCATCAATGTTGAAGCGGACAGCTGTGCACACCTTGTGAAAGCCCTGATTGCCGGCCGCCCCCGGATTAATATACAGGCAACGATACTGCGGGTCGAACATCACCCGCAATATGTGGGAATGGCCGCATACGAGAACAGTGGGGGGCTGCCGTCGCAGTTCTCTGCGGACATCGGGCATATAGTGTTCGGGATAGCCACCGATATGAATCATAAGAATATCGGCCTCTTCGCACCTGAAACGCAACATCGAGGAATACATCCACTGTAGCGGTTGACCGTCAATATTGCCGCATACCGCTCTCAACGGTTTAAACTGCTCAAGCATATTGGCAAGTTCGAGAGAACCGATGTCGCCCGCATGCCATAACTCATCAACAGGTTCCAGAAACCGTTGTGTCCGGACGCTGAACTGCCCGTGTGTATCGGAAATTACCCCTATTTTAATCATAAAATAACAATAAAGATGTAAAGATACAGAAAATTTCCGTATCTTTGTACTTTATTTCTCTTATGCGATGAAAATAACAGTCTTTATACGGCATGCGAAAGCCGTCCATTATGTCTATGACAGCGAATATGACGATTTCGACCGACCGCTCACCGACCGGGGCGAGCGAGAGGCACATGAGGTGGGCGTCAAGCTCGCCGCGCTCGCGGCAAGGCCAGACCTGATTGTCGCCAGCTCCGCCCAGCGTACCCTGCAAACAGCACAGGCCATTGCCGAGGCAGTACAGTATCCAGCATCCGAAATCAAAACGGCATACCGGCTGTATGAAGCAACAATGTCTGATTTCTTTGACGTCATCCAGCAGCTCGATGAAGCCGTGCAGACTGTGTTCATTGTCGGCCATAATCCCGGTGTGTGGGATTGCATCGCCGCCATTAGCGGAGAAGAGCTCTGCATTCCCACTGCCGCAGTAATTGGAATAGAATTAGATATTAAACAATGGTCTGAAATAAGGGGGGCACACGGCGTCATCGCGTTCAAAATTTTCCCCGAAATACATACCGCACAAAAATGACAGTCTATTCGCCCGACGTAAATTTACTGACCAATACATGTACGCTTGACGCAGCCGAATCGGTGCATATTGTCCGCGTGATGCGGCTCACCCGTGGCGCCGAAGTGCAGCTTGCCGACGGCAGCGGCAACATGTATGCCTGCCAAATCGCCGTCCCTGACCCCAAAGCCTGCCAGCTGCTCATCGTCAGCCAAATTCCATCCGTTCAAAGACGAAACTACTTCCTGCATCTCGCGGTAGCGCCGACAAAGAACGCCGACCGCTTCGAGTGGTTCATCGAGAAAGCCACCGAAATTGGCGTGGACGAAATCACTCCCATAATATGCGCCCACTCCGAACGCCGAACTGTCAATGCAGCCCGCCTCGAAAAAGTAGCCGTCGCCGCCATGAAGCAGTCAAATCAGGCCTTCCTGCCACGCCTGAATCCGGCAACGCCCGTTGAAAGCCTGCTGGAACAACCATTTGAGGGCGCCGGATTCATCGCTCATTGTCAAGAGGGCGCCAAACAGCCTTTACACAGCGCGGCAGCAGGACGTCTCCACAGCATGGTACTCATCGGCCCCGAAGGAGACTTCTCTCCCGATGAAATAGCAATCGCCACTGCCAGCAACTTCACTGCCGTAAGCCTCGGCAACACCCGCCTGCGCACCGAAACCGCCGCCATTGCCGCCTGTCACACGTTTCAGATTATTAACAGTTAACATTTTTAACCACATGGAAATCACCAAAAAAAAATTACATTTCTTTTTCAAGAACTTCGCACAGGGACTGCTCTATTTGGGCATATTTGCCATCGCCTGCGTCATCATAACGTATCAGGTTGACAATGGCAATCTGCACCGGCTGCCCGAATGGATGAAAAATATCGTGCGCAGCCCGACAATCGTGTATCTGATATATTCAGGCTCCGAGATATTCTTCGGTCTGTTTCCCCCTGAATTTTTCATGATTTGGGGAAAAGAATACCTGAAACACGACCCCGCATTTTCCTATTGGGCTAATGTGGTATTGCTGGCCGCCATTTCATATGGAGCCGGCGTGTTGAGTTTCACGCTGGGCCGCTATCTGCAACGTACGGTGATTATGCGCTATATGTCAAGAAACTTCTTCGCAAAATACTGGCCACTGTTCCGAAAATACGGCTCCGTTCTGATTGTTACCGCCGCAATGACCCCGTTACCATGGTCAACTATAAGCCTGCTGGTCGGTTCCACTTCTTACCCTATGCAGCGATTCCTTATGGTTGCATTAACACGACTGTTAAGATACGGAATCAGCGCCGCAGTTTTACAGGCCGTATAAAATATTGTATATCAAATATTTAGACTATATTTGCAAATTAATTAAGCGTTAATTTATACGATTCAATATTAAATAATCAAGAAAAATTTAATTTTTGTAATATAGTGTTTGAATAATTATTATCTTTGCCGCATAATCATGAAAACGAATTATGGCAAATGTGTTATTTCTTTTAGGAGCATTTACAGTTGGATTACTGATAACGTATTATGTAATACCGACTATCGTTACGCTGTCGAAAGCCAAGGGGCTGTGCGACAGGCCTGACAAGCGTGAAATGGGCGGGCGAAAAAGCAAAGACAAAGTACCGACTATCGGGGGCGTGGCTATCTTTTTAGGATGGTCAATCAGTTCGTTAGTATGCCTGCATTCGCACTTCGAGCAAGGTATGCAGTATCTTCTCATCACGATTTTTATGATGCTGTTTATTGGCTTAAAAGACGACATCTTAGTGTTGCCCCCGCGCGCAAAGTTTTACATACAGGGGTTAGCTGCATTAGTATTAGTGGGGCTGGGAGGGGCATATATAAAGCACCTCTACGGGCTGTTTTTTGCCTACGACTTCAGCCCGTGGCTGTCGTATCCATTTTCGATAGTCCTTATCCTGTTCCTGATTAACGCTATCAACCTCATCGATGGCATCGACGGGTTGGCGGGCGGCATATCGCTGTTAGTGTCCCTCTTTCTGGGCGTGTGGTTCTGGTTAGCCGACGACATGGGCTACGCCATAATGTGTTTTGCATTAGTTGGCAGCCTCGTTTCGTTCCTGCGAATCAACATCTGGGGGAAAGAAAACAAGATGTATATGGGCGATACCGGCTCATTGATGCTGGGCATCTTCCTTGCCGCCGCCGGAATCCGCTTCACAGAGCAGAATGTACTGACCCCTGTAGAATGGGTGAAGTTTCCGCAGGCGCCCCTGATTGCACTGGCCTTGTTTATCGTGCCGCTCACCGACACCCTGAGCGTGTTCTTCATCCGCATACGCGCTGGCCGCTCGCCGTTCAGCCCCGACAATAACCATATCCATTATATCTTGCGGCGCACCGGCATGACGCATCTGCAATCAACCTGCTGCCTGCTGCTATATACTGTGGCTTTCATCGCAATGGCCTGGCTGCTGTCATGGCTGAAGTTTGACATCACGGTATCTTTCACCATGATGATGGCGCTAAGCTTTGCAATAGTGTTTACCGCCCGCAAATTAGAGCAAATAAGAGAACGCGGGAAAATACTCAAACAGCTGCGGAAAATGCGTTTACTGACACGCTCAAAACAGGACGGCAGTTTGGCGTCTATTCCCAACGCATCGCTGACAAGGCCGGTATTCCTGCCCGAATAAACAGAATAACGAGGAAGAGTTATATATCTGCAACGCCGTCGGAATTTCTCCGACGGCGTTCGTCTTTTTGTCGCACGGTACAGTTTAAATAGTTGCGTCTCCTATCACAGCAACAGGAACCACCGCAGGGGCAGGCGGATACAGCCGTTTTCAAAAGACGGTTCTGTTATTTGATTTGACACCTGAATGTGGTAGCGGAATTTTTGGACTGCTTTTACCGATGCAAGGCCAACTTCGAGCAATAATGGAACATCGCGCGTTTCAACCACAAAAGCAGAGGTGTTTTCGGATGCGGCCGACAGAATACTCCCCATAAGCAGCCGTTGCAGATACATGACGATGACATCTTCCATCATCATAAAGCGGAAATTATCGGGGATTTTATGGCCATAAAGAGGCGCCAGCAATGCGCGACGGATAGAAGGCGATGTGAAGAACGCTTTGGGAAGACCTGAGCCCTTGCTATGCGGGGGCAGCACATACAGCAGTTCTGACGACGCCAGCCTGTCGATGATGTCTTCGGTACGTTCCGGTGCAATGCCCACAATATCGGCTAATTTAGAAATGTTAACCTCATCAGTGGTCGCTAAATGTAAAATTAGCCGCTCAATTTGTTGCAGAGTTTCAGGGCCGACGCTCCACCGCTCAATGTCTTCACGCAGCATCCGCGTAAACAGTCCCAACAAGCTGTCAGTAATGGTATATTTCTCTTTATAAAACAGGAAGTTTGGAATGTTCTGATAACTGACATACCGCTGCACTAAGTCGTTAATATTCAGCTTCCGTCCGGTCTCTATTTCGGCATAATAAGCCTGAATACGTGGCGTCAACGCGGCGAGACTCGCAAATGCAGTGTCGGCAGTGTCGCTGAAAAACAGACATTCTTTCAGCTGCGTGGACAGCCCCGCCGCCGGATAGAGCATGTTTGCACGGTCATCAATATACGTCTTGGCCGCCACAAATTCGGAGAAGCGGAATGGATAGATTTTCTCTATCCGCATCCGATTGGCTAAGTCAGCTGACCGCCCTGCTTCCAATTCCTGCGAGCCTGTGCAGATAATGAGCGCCGTCCGCGCCTCGTCAAACAGATTCTTCAACGTTTTACACCAGTCGGGGTCTTCCTGCACCTCGTCAAGCAAAATGGTAAATGGCGTGTCGATTTGATTAAAGCGCCTTTCCAGCACCCACTCCTGCAAGGCATCGAGGGCCTCATGCAACGACACATTCATGCTGCGCAATGCCGTTACATTAAAGAAATAAATGGGTTGACGGAAGTGTTGCCACACATAGTTAGCGGTTTGCCATAAAAGGGTAGTTTTACCAAGCCCCCTGAATCCGGTAATACCCACACAACGCAAGGTAGAGCCGGATTCCAAAAACGTGCCCGCATAACGCTTCAACTGCACAAACACTAACCGCGCCGGATAGCGCATGGCGCTGAAAGGATGCGTCAACCGGCTGTCAATAGCCGCCTTGTTGACCTGCACATTCTTAATATATAATCTCAAACTGTCATCCATGTCCTGTTTTTTTAATTAAGGCTCAAATATACGGCTTTTTTACGCGCAGAACTGACTTTTTGACAAAAGATTAATAAATCATTAACAGTTTCTCGCCACATTCTACATTTCCAGTGCTCCTATAATCTGATTTACAAAATTAAATTTATTTACATTTGTATATTCATTAATGCCCTCAACGATTTTGACGGTTGATTGCGGGTCGCGGAAAGTAGCAGTACCGACCTGTACGGCAGTAGCACCAGCCAGCATAAACTCAATTGCATCGGTGGCAGTGCAGATTCCCCCGACGCCTATAACCGGTATTTTTACGGCACGGCTGGCCTGCCACACCATCCGCAGGGCAACAGGCTTGATGGCCGGCCCGGAAAGCCCGCCGGTAACGGTTGACAGCAATGGCTTGCGCGTAGTAGCATCAATTGCCATCCCGAGAAGGGTATTCACTAATGAGACGGCATCTGCGCCCTCATTTTCGGCCACTTTTGCCATTGCCGCAATGTCAGTTACATTTGGAGACAATTTCACAATAAGCGTTTTATGACAGGCTCGTCGTACCTCCCGAATAACCGATGCGGCGGTTTCGGGACATACCCCGAAGGCCATGCCCCCCTGTTTCACATTAGGACAGCTGATATTCAGCTCAATAGCCGAAATTGCTTCAAGCCGGTCAACACGTCGGGTGAGTTCCACATATTCTTCAATAGTAGAGCCATTAACATTTACAATGAAATTAGTATTTACATTTATTAATTCAGGATAAATATTGCTGATAAAGAAGTCAATTCCCGGATTTTGCAGCCCGACGGCGTTCAACATTCCGGAGGCTGTTTCAGCCATTCTTGGATAGCGGTTGCCTTCGCGGGGCGCCAAAGTAAGGCCTTTCATAATAATTCCGCCCAGCTTCTCCAGATTGATAAAATCACTCAATTCGCTGCCAAAGCCACAGGTGCCGGAAGCCGTAAGTACCGGATTTTTCAAATGTAAATTACCTATTTTAACGTTCAAATCTGCCATGTCAGTTCATTTATATTAAAAACGGGGCCGTGAGAACAAACAGTGCGATTGCCGTAAATTGTCGGTTCTACGCAACAAAGACAAACACCGAATCCGCAGGCCATCATATTTTCTAACGAAAGTTCATAAAAAATACCCGTAGTAACCGCGTCTTTGGCAATAGCCTTCAACATTGGCGCGGGGCCACAGGCATAAATTCTATTGTTTTTTGTAAATTCACTTTTGTAAATTGAATGTAAGGTAACAAAGCCGCGCTCACCAACACTGCCGTCTTCTGTTGCAATGTAACATCGAGCATACTGCTCATAGCCGCGCAGGGCGATGGCGTCAGCCCTACTGCGGGCACCAAGAAAAAGAGTAACCTGCTCGCGCGGCAAGCCACAATATTTTGCTAAAAAAAGCATCGGGGCGATGCCACTTCCTCCACCAATTAAAAAAATGCGGTCAGCGGATTCGGGGAGCGTAAATTTGCGCCCCAGCGGAAGTAAAAGGCTCAGTTTTTGGCCGACACGACAAGCCGCCAAGTGGCGCGTGCCTTGACCGACAGCCTTAATTAACAGGGACAGCGTATTGGTCTCCGGGGCGAAATCCAATACGGAAAACGGACGGCGCAAAAACGTCTGCGGCGAATCGGGCACTGCCACATTAACGAACTGACCGGGCATTACCTCCGGCAACACTTCCTCGCCGCGCAAGGTCAGCTGAAACTGGTCGCGAGCCACCGACCTGTTGTCCAATATCTCCAATTCTCGAATCAACTTCTTCATCTGTTCTAATTCTCGCCGCAAAATTACGCTAATTTTTCCGTATTCCAAAATTTTATGCTACCTTTGTAGAAAATATGTGTTATGGCATTAGACCCTAAAAACAGGATTATGATTTTCCCGCGACTGAACAAAATAATAATCGCAGTCGTTACACTTGCCTTGATTGTGGCAGGCTATCTGGCTCATACGTTCTATCAGTATGCATTTGCGCCAAATGTCGCCGCAACGGGAGAACTGTATATTCCGACCGGCGCCGATTTTGAACAGACGCTTGATTCTCTCCGCAATAACAGACTGCTAATCAATGAAAAACCGTTCGTATTTATCGCCAATAAAAAGCATTATAACGAGCGCGTCTCTCCAGGACACTACACGCTGACACAGGGCATGAATACCAACAGCATCGTCAACATGCTGCTGGCCGGTAACCAGACGCCGGTGCAGGTTACATTTAATAATGTGCGGTATCTTGAAAACCTGGCCGCAAAAGTGGCACAAGACCTCGCCCTCGATTCGGCAACGCTGGTACAACGCCTCACAGACCCCGCCATCATTGAGAAGTTCGGATTCACCCGCGAAAACTTCATCTGCATGTTCATCCCAAACACCTATGAAATGTACTGGACTGCCACTCCTGACCAGTTCATTGAGCGGATGCACACCGAATATGAACGATTCTGGACAGACGCCCGCCGCGCCGCTGCCGCCGCCCAAAAACTGACCCCCGTTGAAGCCTCAATTCTGGCCTCAATCGTGCAGGGCGAAACAAACCGCAACAACGAAAAACCGATTGTCGCCGGACTGTATCTCAACCGCCTGCGCATCGGGATGCCCCTGCAAGCCGACCCAACAGTGCAATACCTGCTGAACGACCCCTCACGACAGCGAATCCTAACACAGGATTTACATGACATCGACTCCCCATACAATACCTACAAATACACAGGACTGCCGCCGGGGCCCATAAGTTGCCCCGAAATATCCAGCCTCAATGCAACGCTAAATCCCGCAAAACACGATTATCTGTTTATGGTACAGAAAGACGATTTCTCAGGAAATCATGTCTTTACAAAAACTTTACAGCAACATAATATCTATGCCGCACGATACCATAAAGCACTAAACGAAAGAAAAATTTTTAAATAAATCACAGCTCATGAAACGTATATTATTGATATTCTGCTTATTAGCGCCAACAGTTACAGCGTTCTCTCAAAACGATAACGACTTGTTCGTGCAGGGATACATCTTCTCCGAAGATTCAATACCCATCGAAAACGTTTACCTGATAAACTACCGCAGCGAAAGAACTTTCGCCACCAATGTGAATGGCTTCTTCAGATTCTCCGTCCATTCCGACGACTCTATAATGATAAACCACATATCGCTCAAACCCAAAGTGATTTACGCCAAAGACATGCTGGAGGGCGCCATAAAAGTATATGTTCCATACCGCACCTATACGCTTCGGGCAATATCAACACAGGAATACAAAAAGAACGCCGAAAGCGCGAAAAAAAATATGGACAAAACAAAACAAGACATGCAAAAAATAACAATTGTCAAAGAATACCAGCGCTCGGCAGAAAACCCTTACGACCCTGACAAGCAAAATCCCGGCGTTACAGTACCAATTCTGCAACTCGGCAAGAAAGACAAAGACAAGCCCCAAAAAGAGCAGCCATGATGCAAATAATCTTAAAACCATAATACAAAAAACATCTAATTATGAACAAATTACTGTCTATTATTCTGGCAATCACAGTATTGACGTCTTTCGCCCAGAAACCTTTCACCGGCGCGAAAGTGAAGTGGCACGGGTTCGACCGCTA
>JAISSS010000134.1 GCA_031272965.1 Bacteroidales bacterium
GACGACGGCATCACCTGGACAAACGTCCCCGCCAACGGCACCGGTCAGAACTACACTCCAGCCACCGAATTGGCGCATGGCATAAAATACCGCCGCAAAGTTACCGACGGACAAGGCACTTTCGGCTATTCAAACACCGTCCAGGTGTTCGTGGTTACGCCAACAACCATGCCCAATGTAGATGCAGGGTCTAATAAAGGCAAGGATTTTTGGGTTACATTCGGACAGATTGTCGGCTATTATTCATCAGACCCCAGTTTATTCATGCAATTGAAAATAGTCGCAGATACTACAACCCAAATAACCCTGGATTTTACCAATGACGCTTCGGCTAACGATGTGATTACCATTCCCGGCGGGGTTGTGCATACATATAGTTTCAGTGATGCTCAAAAGGCAGCTGTTTACAATGATGCAGTTGTAACGTCAGTATCGGATTTGTCTGTACATATAACATCAGATAATCCAATAATTCTCTATTCTTCCTATCTGTATCCGGCCTGCACTGACGCGACGGAAGTATATCCGACAGGAAGTCTTGGAAAGGAATATTATCATCCGGGGTATCAGCCATTATCAAGTTTCTACGATATAGGTCTTATGATTGCAACACAGAACAATACTCATATTTATCAGAATACGCTTGGCGGAACGCTGTTGGCCACACTAAGTATCGGCCAAGTGTTCAATTATTGCGGTTCGATTGGACAGGATATCACAGGAACTCATTTTGTTTCGGACAAGCCGCTTGCCTATTTTGCGACTACAGGCCCTAATATTCCGTATGGCTATGGCGCCGTAGATATAACATACGAGCAACTGTTTTCTGTTGACCGGTGGGGTAAGAATTTCTATGTGCCTCAAACGATACAGGGAGTAAGCAGGATAAGGGTTATAGCGTCCATGAACGGGACAGTGGTTGACGGCTCTAACTTCACCATTCCGACTACTACCGGCTCCCAAAATTCGCCAAACCTCAATGCCGGTCAATGGGTCGAATTGGAGTGTTCTATTGCAGACGGGTGCTATGTTTTTGCCAATCATCCCATTATGGTATGCGCTTATCTGGTTGGCGACAGCTATACTGCGGTTTCTAACGACGGTGACCCTGCCCTAAGTTGGATTGCCCCGATAGAACAAAAAACACATAATGTAATGGTCTCCAGATTCTCGGCTTCCTCTTCACTAATTAATCAGCATTTTGCGATGCTGATTACAGAAACCTCTGCAAAAAATCAAACGACAGTTTCAATCGGGGGCGCTACGCCGGTTGCAGTATCAGGCGTAACATGGTATGACAATGCAGCATCAGGATTATCGTACTGCTCTTATACACTTCCTGACGACAATTATTATATATTTGATAATCCAAATGGTATGGTCGTCGGGGGATACGGGCTCGGTTCTTACGAATCCTACTATTATTTAGCCGGTTCCGCATCGCGTATTCTTTCGGCATCGCTGAAAATAAACGGCGACTATTCCGACGAAATGATTGGCGAGACTTATGGCGAATGCAATGCTATAACATTCGAGTGCGACGCTTCAGAAACGCCCGCCAGTGTTATATGGAGAATCAACGGCGTAACGCAGCCCGCTTACAACAACCTGACTTCGTGGAGCGCCGCGCTGCCCGTTGACGACTACGTCCTCGAAATGGAGGCCGTCATCGGCGACAACACCTTCACGCAGATTACCTGGTTTAGGGTGCGCTGCTGCGTCACACCGTAAGACATGGCGGCCTGAAAATGCAGGAACTTCAGCAGTATATGACTTCAATGCCGCCCAAAACAGCCGAGCCGGTGATAATCACCGTCTTAGCGGGGTCATGAGCTGTGAAAAGGCCGACATTTTTTTCCGAAACGCCGCCCAAAACAGCCGTAGCATGTTTTGCTATTGTCCAGTCAGCCGGGATTCTCAGCACGATGCCGCCGAAAATTGCCACACAATCTATGACGGGCATACTGCCTTCCGGAAACGAGGCTTGCAGGAGCGACAGTTCAATGCCGCCCATCACCGCAGTTACATGGCCGCCCTTAAAATTGTCCGTGTTCACAGCCACATTGCGGCCGGTAAGAACGGCGGTTTCATCGAGCTGTTCCATATCCCTGTTTTCCCGGGCAAATTCCTGCCCGTATGGCGATGCAGGACTGTTTCGGTAGCGCAGCATCAGCACGATACCCACCGCTACGAGGGCGCCAGGCCAGAATATTCGATACGGGTCGCTAATATTCAGGACATCGGTCAGCAGAAAGAACGAACCTAAGCCTATCATGATGCCGCCCCCCACATAGCGTCGTCCCAACACAAGCAACAGCCCTGCCACAATCAGGATAACCTGCCATGAGAAAATGGCGTCCCAAATCGTCCATGTGATGATATTCAGCCTGTATAAAATCAGGAACCCACCGAGGACAATCAAAATCATACCGGTAATAAAGCCTGAGCTTCTTTTATTTTCCATCTTATCAGTTTTTAGAAATTCGCAGCAAAGTTAATCTAAAAACCATTATCCATGACATCTTGCGAAAAAAAATGCGGGCTATCCCCCCAGTTTTTTTCATGCTCATCGGACATTCGCTATAAAAACAGTCAGAGCTATCCTGATAATGCTGCGATGTTGCACAAAAATCCGTATTCTTTTCGCGCAATGTTAATCAGGCTTTATGGGTGTAAAAAATTAACAATTTATAATAGATTGATTTTCAATAATATACACAGAAAAGTAAATTTTTTCCCGAAAAAATTTTGTCAGTTGGCATAATTGTTGTACTTTTGTATTCAATATGGACAAGGGGCAGTTTCCTGTCACATGTCCGGCAGAATCAGGAAATTAAAATTAACTGCATAATTTAGAATTAAGATGAGAAAGTTGTTTGTAACATTTTTTTTAAGTGTCGCAGGGGTCGCGGTTTATGCTCAAGACGCTGCAACGTTAATTAGTGAGGCAAATGCGGCGCTTACCGCCAAGAAGTATGCCGATGCGTATGCCAAGTACCAAAAGGCTATGGCAAATCCGGGCGACGCAGAGATACCGGCGTCCATTAACTACAACATCGGCTTGGCAGCTTACAAGGCCAAGAAATATGCCGACTGTATCCCGTACTTCACCAAGGCGATAGCTGCCAAGGCCAACGTGAAGGATTCCTACGAAAACATTGGCTTTTCCAATCTCCTTTTAGGCAAGACAGATGCTGCCGAGGCGGCTTTCACAGAGGCTGCAAAGGTCGGCTCCAAAAAAGGCACACTGTATCAGAACTGCGGCGTTATGCTGTACAATGACAAGAAGTACGACCTGTCGCTGCAATATTTCGACAAGGCTGTGGCCGCCGGATACGACAAGCCCGGCGATATCGTCATCCAGAAGAAGGTTGTTCTTGAGAAAGGCCTTAACAAGCCGGTGGACGAAATTAAGCAACTGCTGATTGACGGCAACAAGAAGTATCCTGCCGACAAGAAAATTGCCACCAACCTTGCGAAAATATACTTCACAGAAGGCAACGATTTATACGTAAAAGGCGCTAAAATCTTCAATGATGCGGCCGACAAGACCAAAAGCGGCGCCCTGAAAATTACCGACGACGCCTACAAATCCGAAGTCGCCAAAGCCAAAACAGAACTGACAAAAGGGCAAAGTATCTTAGCCGAAGCCCTGAAAGTTGACCCCTCCAACGCCAACGCCAAATCAGTTAGCGATGCCATCAAAGATTTGCTGGCAACTATTAACAAATAGCTTGTAATACTTTTAATATTAACGATTATAGCCGGATTACAACAAAGTAATTCGGCTTTTTTACGCAGCCATTGTTTTATTGATTATCTTTGCGCCAAATTTAAAAAACAGAAAAATCGTGGATATTTTTGCTAAATTCAGAACCAATAGGGGAGATATTGGTCGATATATGAAACAGGCCCACGGGTACTTCGCGTTCCCGAAACTGGAGGGTGAAATAGGGCCGCACATGCGGTTCCGTGGTCGGGATGTGCTGAACTGGAGCCTGAACAACTACATAGGGCTGGCCAACCACCCCGAAGTGCGCCGTGTGGATGCCGAAGCCGCCAAAGAATGGGGCCTCGCATACCCGATGGGCGCCCGTATGATGTCGGGACAAACCGTCTGGCATGAAAAACTGGAACGCGAGCTGGCCGACTTCGTGGGCAAACCCGATGCGTTCCTGCTGAACTTCGGCTACCAGGGCATGATTTCCATCATCGACACCATCTGTAGCCGTCACGACGTAGTGGTGTATGACAGCGAATCGCACGCCTGCATCATCGACGGACTGCGCCTGCACATGGGCAAACGCTTCGTCTATCCGCACAACAACATGGAAAAACTCCGCAAAGAGCTGGAACGCGCCACCGAATTAGCCAATACGCAGGGCGGCGGCGTTCTGGTAGTTACCGAAGGCGTGTTCGGAATGGCGGGCGACCTCGGCAAGTTAGACGAAATCGTCGCACTGAAAAAAGACTTCGACTTCCGCCTGCTGGTGGACGATGCCCATGGCTTCGGAACGATGGGCGCTACCGGTGCCGGAACCCCCGAACACTTCGGAGTTACTGACGGCGTTGACCTGCATTTCAGCACCTTCGCAAAGGCAATGGCCGGAATAGGCGCGTTCATAGCCTGCGAAAAAGATATCTGCAACTACCTGCGCTACAATATGCGCTCGCAAACTTTCGCAAAGTCGCTGCCCATGCCATTTGTTATAGGCTCGCTCAAGCGCCTCGAACTGCTGCGCACCGAGACCGGACTGCGGGAGAACCTCTGGACGGTGGTGCGGGCTCTGCAAAAGGAATTTAAAGATGCAGGGTTCGACATAGGCAACACCAATTCGCCGGTAACCCCCGTCTATCTGCAGGGCGATGTGCCTGAGGCCACCAACGTAGTGTTCGACCTGCGGGAAACTTACAACCTCTTCTGTTCGGTAGTTGTTTATCCGGTCATCCCAAAAGGGCAAATCATGCTGCGAATCATCCCCACCGCAACCCACACGCTTGACGACGTAGCATATACCATCAAGGCGTTCCGCGAAGTCAAGGAAAAGTTGCTCTCCGGATTCTACAAGGACAAGGCAATCCCCGAAGTGGGCGAAATATAACTTCGCGTTACCATGCATGCTCTCCGGTGTCCAGCTATTGGTGCCTGCCGTCGGCAGGTTCTGCGGGCGCTTGCTGTCGTAATGCCCCTGCTTACGGCACATCCGGCTGTTGCACAGCAGTTGAGCGACAGTGCACTTGTCAGCATTCTGACCTGCGGAACCGGCAACGAAATGTATTCGCTGTATGGCCATACAGCCATCCGCGTCTATGACCCCGTAAACCGGTGGGACTATGTGTTCAACTACGGAGTCTTTGATTTCAGCAAGCCTCATTTTGCATTTCGCTTTGCCAAAGGACTTACCGATTACAAACTTGATATGGAGCCGTTCCGCAAGTTTATGGCGATATATCAATATAACCGTCGTTCGGTAAAAGAGCAGGTTCTTGCTCTCCGCAGCGATGAAAAGCAGCGCATTTGGACGTTCCTTTTAGAGAACTATAAGCCGGAGAATCGCATATACAGGTACAATTTTTTTAAAGATAACTGTGCGACCCGCGTCCGTGACGTGATTACCCGGCAGTTGCCGGTTTCTTTTGACGGGGCCGGCGAGGAACTGACATACCGTCAGCACAGCTCCCGTTATCAGCACATTCTGCCATGGCTTGATTTCGGGATATGGCTTATACTTGGACTTCCCGCTGACGAAGTGGCTGACAAAAGCGGAGAAATGTTTCTGCCCGACTATCTTATGAAACACATAGCCACTGCCGAAATCAGGCGTACTGACGGCGCGGTCCGCTTAGTGGCTTCCACACGGATGCTGTATGAGCCGGAACCGGAGGCAGAAAAAGCATACCCCTACTGGCCTTTCGCTGCCGGATGGCTTTTATTGGCTGTAACAGTCGGCCTCACCGTGCTTCAGTTGCGCCGCCAGACAATGAACTTTCTCATTGATTATGCGCTTCTCTCACTTACCGGAACGGCCGGCGTGATTATGCTGCTGATGATGCTGTTCTCCGAGCATCCGGCAGTAAAGGCCAATTATAACGTCGTTTGGGCTGTTCCGCTAAACATCGTGTTTGCCATGGCATGGGCAATAAAGAAGTGGCGCCCTGCGATACGGCCATACTGGATTTGCCTTGGCGCGGTTATGGCTTTTTATCTCTTATGTTGCAGGTTGCTGCCGCAGTCGTTTCATCCTGTTACTTTCCTCATTGCGGCCAGCATTTTATGTCGGTGCGTCGCCATAAGCTGGCGTTACCGGAAAATGTAAAGCGCCGTCAAACGGTCATTATTTGCAGCAAAATTGAGCTTATACTTATTAATAGGTTCCCTTGTGCTTTGTGGCTATTGCCACGATGGACATTGACAGCCGCGCAACATTGATGCTGCTGCCGGAGAACACACGGATACCGGCGGGATTGATTTCGCTGTCTTCTGCGATGAGTGTCCATTTGCCTGATTCCGGCAGCTGTATGTCCACCGGTTCCTGTCGTGCATTAAAGAGCAGGCATATTGTGTGCCACCGCGTTTCGGATGGGTAATTTGTGATTGAATATGCAATTACTCCCATCATGTATTCCTGTGAGAAGTGCAGGTAGCGGCTGATGTCGTCGGCAGTGCGCATCCTGAAAGCAGGCATCTGCTTGCGGAGCGCTATCAGGCGGGAGAAGTATTCGCAAACGTCGCCATATTCGGCTTTTCGCGTCCAGTCGAGCTTGTTGATGCAGTCGGGCGAGCGATATGAATTGTGGACGCCGTTTTTTGTGCGACAAAATTCGATTCCGGCATGCAAAAAAGGGATGCCCTGCGAGGTGAGCGTCAACGCTCCGGCAAGGCGGTGCATTCGCCGGAGGTCATCGCCGGAAGCCTCGGGATTGCAGGCCCGCAACTTGTCGAACAGCGTCAAGTTGTCATGTGAGGACACATAGTTGACGCATTGCGACGGCGCGGTAGCCCATGGTGTGGCACGGGCATAATAATACACGAGCTGCGGATGCACACAAGCCGCTACGATGCCGAACTTTACCGGTTCTTCCCCCAATGCCTTGCCGCTGACAAAACCGCGTTCCCATGCCGAGAAGTTGTCGCCTTTTACAGCATCCCGAAACACGTCATTGAAGAAAGCAAAGCCGGGTAGCTGTCCCGCATTCGATGTAACTGCGCGGCGGGAAGCCTCCATCGGGCTGGCGTCGGCAGCCCAGCCCTCGCCATACAGTAACATATCAGGACGCACCTGCGTGAGCGCCTGCCTGATTGCCCGCATGGTGTTGAGGTCAAGAATACCCATGAGGTCGAAGCGAAAACCATCGATATGATATTCCTGCGCCCAATAGAGCAGCGAATTGACGATATATTTCCGCACCATAGGTCTTTCGGAAGCTATCTCGTTGCCGCAGCCGGACGCATTCGAGAGGGACCCGTCCCCCCAATGCCGGTAATAATAGCCCGGAACGGTCTGATTAAACCACGACCGTGATGTGTGGCCGGTATGGTTATAGACCACGTCAAGAACCACGCCAATACCTGCCGTATGAGCCGCCATTACTAACTGCTTCAGCTCGATGATGCGGGCGAGGCCGTCGGCGCAGGTAGCATAACTGCCTTCCGGCGTATTGTAATTCAGCGGGTCATAGCCCCAGTTATACTGCTTATCGGGGGCTGTTTCGTCAACAGTGTGGAAGTCGGCCACCGGCAACAGATGAATATGCGTGATGCCCAATGTGCGCAGATGTGCCATTCCGGAAGTCAGTCCGTCGGGGGTTCGTGAATTTTGCTCGGTAAAAGCGAGGTATTTTCCGGCATATTTCATGCCTGATGCGGGTTCTATGGAGAAGTCGCGTACATGTACCTCATAGATGATGGCATCGACAGGGGAAGCCAGCGTAACAGGGCGGTCGTGTTCCCATCCTGGTGGATTGGTGTCAGCCGGACGGAAAAAGAGGCCGCGTTTGCCGTTCACGCCGGTTGCCCGCGCATCGACGCCCGGAGTCTCGTTAAGCCATTCCGCAGTTTTTACGCGGAAAGTATAATACAGCCCGTTAAACGAGCCGTTCAGCGTCAATGTCCATACGCCGTTACCGCACGGACGGAGCGCGTCAATCCGTAACGGGGAACCACCCTGTCCGTGCTGATACACGAAAAAGTCAACCTGCGTGGCCGTGGGCGCCCACAATTTCACCGCAAAACCGTCGGCAGTGGCATGAACGCCGAGGTCGTCGCCACTGTAATATGGATATGTACTGTCATTAATCATAGGTTTTGTTATTGGCAAATGCGATACCGGTCAATATCGGCGGTTGGGGATTTCCAGATTTATCTGCAGGTTGGAGCCGTTCAGAGTAATCAGGTTCGCAATTTCACAGAACATTATCAGCCGTGCCGATGACTTTATCTCGTTGGATGTTCCCTGCAACTCAATAACTACGGTACGGTGCGGTGGCAGAAATATACGGTCGGGATTCTCGAATCCTATTGACGGCTGGCGCTTGTGTAACAGGAAAGGGATATCGCTGTTGTTTCGGATTTTCAGCAACCTGTAGGCCTGATTTTCTAAGGGGCCGCCAAATTCGAGCAGCTGTATGGAGTTGAGGAACACGGCGGTAAGATAGAACCTGTCGCCGACGATAGTGTCGTTGAAGCAGGCGGCAGTGCGGCCTTCTACGATTGCCTGCTTTATTGCTTCCGGTGTTTTTGCCGTCGCAAAGACTAATGTAAATGGCCGTCGCCGGTCATCAGTGCTCGGATTTAGGGGCGGATGCGCGTTGGAACCGGCCATCACGCTCAAGCGGTTTTTGCCTGCCCATTTCAGCGCTGCCGGATAGAACGTATTGCCCCCGAATACCTCTGCGGCTTTTATTAGCCCTGATGTAACAAGACGGCTGATTTCGGGGCCTGTCATGACAGCTCCCCGTTCTTTGCCGTATCCGGCGTTCCAGAACAGCAGAGCACCCTGACTTTGAGCTTCCTTGCAGGCGTCAAGCAGGCTGGTTCGCATCAGCAGGTTCGCGTTAGCAAGAAACAGTGCAGTAACATTACCGGTAACATCCCGCGACATCTCGGCGCCATGAATCAGCACCACGCCTAACTGTTCAGCTAATGGCCGTGCAATCTCATACGCCTGATTATGGTCAGCCTGAATGTACCGCGCATGAGGGCGATACTCTATGGCATCGGTAATGGCGACAACATCAAGACCATCACGCCATGCCTCGTCAATGCGGGTAGTAGGCCACACGTCAGCATCAGAAAACACAGTATGGGTATGAAAATCGCACTTCAACGTCCGGTATCCGGGAATGTCAGGGATGTTGATTTCCCTGCGCTCCTGGCTGCATACTCGTCCCGCCGCCACACAAATCATCATCGCAAGCAAAATACTTTTTACCATTCAGACAGGTTTCTTTTAGATATAACAGAGAACAAAGATAGTAAATTTGAATTTATAAACAGATATTTTTTGAATAAACCGGCTATTTATTAATAATATATTAAGAAACAGACAGTTTTCATTTCCAAAATAGGGGAAATAGTATGACGGGCAGTTTTTTCCCCTATTTTTGCAATGAAACAGCAGTTAACCATGAAAATCAATAAGAAACGATTGTTGTATATCGGTGTTCCAGTCTTAATTCTGGTAACAGTTTTAATATTAGGTGCCAGACGGGATAAGTCTCTGTTAATAACGACGCCAACGCTTAAAGGAGCCTTCGAAGTGCAGGTGTTCTCGTCAGGCCAGATAGCATCTGAAAACAGAACTGACATTATGGCTCCGCCTCTGCTTGCCGACCGAACCTTGGGAATATGGGGACTACAGATTACCGAGCTCGTGGAAGAAGGAACGTATGTGAAAAAAGGCGACTTCGTTGCCCGACTTGACCAGGCTACGGTACAGGAACGTATCAAGAACTTGCAGGACGACCTGGAAGCTGCCTTATCGAGCCTGGAAGACGCAAAAATCGACTCCAACATGAACCTGTCGAACCTGCGCGACGTAATCACAAATTCATACCTCGACCTCGAAGAGCGTAAAATCGTGCTGAAAGAATCAATATACGAATCGCCATCAGTGCAGAAAAAAGCCCAGATGGACCTCGACAAGTCCGAAAGAAAATTCGAGCAGGACAAAAAGGCTTACGTGTTGCGCGAACAGCAGGAAGTCATCAAAGTGAAACGCTATGAAGCCAACTGTACGGAAATTACAGGTCGGCTCGAAAAACTTGACCAGCTATATAATTCGTTGATTATTACTTCCCCTGCCGAGGGTATCGTTACATACATCAAGCACCCGTGGGGCATCGTGCGCGTTGGCTCAGAAGTGTCAGGCAACAACCCCGTGGCAACAATCCCCGATATGGGCGACCTGATTTCAACGACCTTCATCAATGAAATAGACATCTCAAAAGTAAAACAGGGACAGGAAGTTACTATCGGAGTTGACGCCTTCCCCGAAAAGCAGATGAAAGGCAGCGTCCAGACTATTGCGAATGTCGGCCAGAACATGCCCAACAGCGACGCCAAAGTATTCGAGGTGAAAATAAAGGTCTTTGGCAACGACCCCGACCTGAAACCGGCCATGACAACCAGCAACACTATCCTGACAAATATCTTCCCCGATACAACTTACATTCCGGTAGATGCGGTGTTTCAGAACGACACCCTGCAATATGTCTATGTTGACGACGGACGGGTACGTAAGCAAGTTGTGGCGTTAGGTGAACAGAACGAGAACTTCGTGATAGTGTCTAAAGGGTTAGTCAGCGGCGACATGGTGTGTCTCACCGAGCCGAACAACGCGAAGGAACTCCCATACGCCGGACTGGAAATCTACGAAGAAATCAGGAAAGAACGACAACGAACCAAACAGCAGGAACGCGACAGCCTGCTCATGGAAATGAAACGCGACAGTTTGTTGAAAAATAAATAACACCGAAAATGAAAGATATTAACAGTGTTGGAGTATGCCTGATAACAGGCTTTGAAGAAGTGGAAGCCCTCATGCAGATTGACATTTTGCGCCGTGCGGGATTCTCTGTACGGACTATTTCGCTCACCGGAAAGGACACCGTTACCGGTCAGCAAAAAGTTACCGCGAAAGCTGACATACTGTTTGAGGATGTTGATTTTGACAGTATCGACATGCTGATATTGCCGGGCGGGGGCCTTGGCGTTATAAATATGCACAGTCATGAAGGGCTGCACAAGGTAATCCTCCGATTTGATGAGCTGCGCAAGCCTATTGCTGCCATCTGCGCCGCACCAACCCTGCTGGGTTCACTCGGACTGTTGGAAGGCCGCTCTGCAACATGCTACCCTGGAATGGAATCAAAACTGACGGGCGCCGACGTCAGCAGCGCACAGGTTGTGATTGACGGCCACATCATCACCTCACGCAGCGTCGGCACAGCGCTTTATATGGCAATAACCATCATTGAAATCTGTAAAGGATTCGATGCGGCCAAAAAAATAGCAGCTGCTATTGACGCCAGCCTCAGTTTCCTCACCTATAGACAGTCGAGACCGGACCAGCCATTTTCCCTGCGCTATCCGGACGGGCAATGTCTTATCGAAATGAATTATAAAAAATAAATTATGTTTTCAGGAATTGTAGAAGAATATGGTACAGTTACGGCCATAAAAAAGGAAGGAGATAACTGCCATTTTACGCTAACTTGTTCGTTTGTCGGCGAATTAAAGATAGACCAAAGTCTTTCGCATAACGGGGTATGCCTGACCGTTGTGAACATTGACCGCGCCGCCGGAACTTATACCGTAA
Source organism: Bacteroidales bacterium (assembly GCA_031272965.1). Taxonomy (GTDB): domain Bacteria; phylum Bacteroidota; class Bacteroidia; order Bacteroidales; family Prolixibacteraceae; genus JAISSS01. Next base: position 11,820 of record JAISSS010000134.1, read on the forward strand.
CGGCCGTGCGCGAGACGCTGCTAAAATCGAATCTGGGCACATTGCAGGTCGGGTCAAAAGTGAACCTCGAACGCAGCATGGTGATGAACGGGCGGCTTGACGGCCACATCGTGCAGGGACACGTTGACCAGACCGCTGTATGCACCGGTGTTGAGGAGGCCGACGGCAGCTGGTATTACAGCTTTGAATACGAAGTCGCCCCGGATATGGCACGACAGGGCTACATGACCGTTGAAAAAGGCTCCGTTACTGTGAACGGTGTCAGCCTGACAGTGGTTAATTCCAGCATCAGCTCATTTCAGGTCGCCATAATCCCTTATACTCACGAACATACAAATTTCCATACCATCACCAAAGGAACTGTTGTCAATATCGAATTTGACATCATCGGGAAATACCTGAGCAAACTCATTACATTCCGCTAAGGGAAACTCGTATTACAAAAATGACCATTAAACTGCATATCTTAAATCTGTTATTATTCTTCAATGTGTTCCTTTATGGAGCAGAAGTTGCCAATCTGCGCTGTGAATATCAAACCGAGACGCCTCGTTTCAGTTGGGTTATCAAATCAATGAAACGCGGCGACCGGCAAACCGCCTATCAACTGATAGTTTCTTCTTCCGAATCTCGTTTGAAAAAAAATGAAGGCGATATGTGGAACAGTGGCAAACAACATTCCGAACAGTCTATTCATATTCAATATAATGGTAAAAATTTGTTGCCTGCAAAGATGTATTACTGGAAAGTCCGTGTCTGGGATAAAAATGGTAAAGCAACAGAATGGAGTAACATTGCAAAATGGTCAATGGGTTTGCTTACGGAAAAAGACTGGCAGGGCGCTAAATGGATAGCATTCAAAGACAGCGCTTTATGGGTAAAAGAATGGCAACAACATAAAGAATCGGAATTAAAAGGCGTTAGCGGATTGCGCAATGCGGATGACTGGCCTTGGTTTACAGATAAAGACAGTTCAATCAAATTTAATGAGTGATATACGTGCTAAAGGCAATCGTTTAAGTACAGGTTTTCCGGGCACGTCGGCCTTGATTGAATATTTAGCGCAACACGAGCCTGAAATGGCATATATCATTGCTACTCAGCCAAATTATCCCGGATGGGGATACATTGTCAAATCAGGCGCTTCAGGTATGTGGGAGACTTGGGATGGAAGTGATTCTCATAATCACACCCCTTTTTGCCTTATCAGCGGATATTTCTACAAATATTTGGCCGGTATTCAGCCATCGGTTGAATACCCGGGCTTTAAACATATCATTATCAATCCGTCAGTTACAGGCGACCTTACGTATGTATCTGCATACCACGACAGTATGTACGGACGCATTGAAAGCCGATGGAAACGCATTGATAACAAACTGTATTTGGATGTTGTTATCCCTGCAAATACGACTGCTACGATACATATACCAACTGTTTCTGTCACATCTGTAACTGAATCAGGCAAATCTGCATCGGAGGTTGAAGGAATTAAATTTCACAGTTTTAGCAACGGCAAAGCCGTATATAGCACAGTTTCAGGTCATTATCGATTTGAAGCAGATATTGCATCCCGGTAAAGTGTTACAGGTCCGACCATACCCATTGAGTGTTTGGGTTGTGGAAACCTTGAGTTTATTTGATAAGAAGCATTACAATCACACAAATCATGTTATACTGGCAATCATTTTTTTACTATATTTGCAGCGGCTTTAGGCCAATGAGTAAAAAAAGTTTAATCATTAATTATTAATCATATGTACAAATACTCAGTTATTTTAGGCAATCTTGGGAACACATGCGACCGCTTCTGCAAGGGCTATAAGGACAATCCGTCAACCGAGGAGATGCTGGCCCGGGCTGTAAAAATCCCTCACGTTGAGGGCATCGAATTAGTCGGAACATGGGACATCCGCCCCGACAATGTTAAAGACATGAAAAAGCGCATGTCTGACTACGGCAAAACCACCGTATCAATCATTCCTGACGTGTTCACCGTTAAGGAATGGGGCAAAGGGACGCTGACAAGCACAGACGCCCGAATCCGTCGCCAATCACTCGACTACCTGCGCCAGATGAGCGAAATAGCGCTCGAAATGGACTGCAAAACCGTCAACCTCTGGATGGCGCAGGACGGCTACGACTACCTGCTCACAGCCGACTACGATGCCGAACGCGAATGGCTGCGTGAAGGCACGGCGGCTCTCGCCAATGAGTTCCCAACATTACGGTTTGCGATGGAATACAAACCCAAAGAACCACGCAACTTCTCCTATCATGCCCGCATGGCCGACACAATACTCGCCGCCAAAGAAACCGGCTGCCCCAACGTAGGAGTATGTATTGACACCGGACACGGCTTCGCCGCAGGTGAAAACATCGCCGAAGCTGTCGTGCTGGCTAAACGCGCCGGGAACCTGCTCTTTCACATGCACTTCAATGATAATCACGGCTCTTGGGACGACGACATGATTGTCGGAACAGTTCATTCCACAATCTACGTTGACCTGCTTTACAACCTCAAAAAGACCGGATACGCAGGCTGGCTGTCAATGGACCAGTATCCCTACCGCGAAGACGCCACCGATGCTATCGCCGAAAGCATCCACTGGGTGCGCAGCTTCGAGCAGATTGTGGATGCGCACTTCGCAGAAATCGAAGCACTGGTAAAGCAAAACGATGCCGTGGCAACATCCCGATTCATGCGAAAAGTTTTGTTTGGCAAGTAATAATATAGAACAAAAGTTCATATCGTGAATAGACGAACTTTTTTTGCTGTTATGGGGACTGTGTCAGCGCTGATTGCCGTAACAGCATGCCCGTATAAGCATGGAGAACAGCCTCCGGCTAAAATTTCTGTTGATTCGCTCAGCAACGGCACAGTTTATGCAGTTACGCAGCAGGATACGGCATATACTTTCGATTCGGCGCGTTATGCTGTATTCATTCCGGCAAACGTGCCGCTTCGGGGTGTATTTGTGCATCAACACGGGTGTACGATGGAAGGACACGGTATGGCGTCAGCTTATGATATTCAATATCAGGCATTTGCGAGAAAATGGGGATTAGCTGTCGTCGCGCCGGACCTGTATTCTGCAAAAAATAATTGCCGCGACTGGTGGGATGCAGAATCCGGCTCAATCAAATCGCTGATAAAAGCCCTGACAGAGATTGGCCGTCATACGGGACATCCGGAACTGGACGGATTGCCGTGGCTACTGTGGGGACATTCAGGCGGCGGCTATTGGGCGCTGTCGGCATTGAAAGCAGTGCCGGAACGCATAATAGCAGTGTTCGGCTATTCCCCCGGTACCGACCCGCAATGGAACTATCCCAAAGAAGCGCTGAAAGTCCCCGTTTTTATCCGGCACGCAGGCGCTGTGGGCGACCAGTGCTGCTGGCAAACGGCTCTGCATGAATTCCACAAGTTGCGTTCAGACGGCGGATTAGCCGCAATTGCTTACACCGCCGGACAAAACCATAATTACAGCTTCGTGCGCTACATGGCTGTCCCGTTCTTTGAAGCAGTAATGAAACAGCGACTCCCCGACAGCCCCGCTAAAAATTACAGGGCCTTACGTAATATGGACGCCACAAAAGCATGGCTCGGCGACACACTTCGGTATGACATCTTCCCGACCGCCGAATATCCCGGCGACCGGCTATCCGCATCATGGTTGCCCGATTCGGCTACAGCCATGAAATGGAAAGAATATATTCTCACCGGAACCGTTGTCGACCATACGCCGCCCCCACCGCCATATAACCTTAAAATCAGAAAGTTAGATAACACCTGTGCCGAACTGACATGGCAAGCCGCCGCCGACGTGGAATCAGGAATCAGCCATTTCATACTCTATAAAAACAGCCAGCCTGTTGGCCGGTTCCCTGCATCAGACTACTACCAGCGGTTCGATACAAACGGCGACGATGCCATACCTTGTTACCTGCCTGAACTGCGCCGGAAAATTGAACCGCCGGAAAATGCGCAGACAACATTCGCAGTTAGCGCCGTTAACCATTTTGGCCTCGAATCAACCCGCACGGAAGCAAAATAGCAGAAAAAGAGAGTTCGATGTTCATCGTCCGAAAAAAATAATTACTTTTGCACCCTACATTTCAAAGATGCATAAGATGTTTTTTAAGTCTGTTTTTAACGATTATAAAGCGGCAGTTTTTACGCCCCGTAAATTCTGGGAACGCGACAAGTTTCAGGACAACATTTTCCTGATGCTGACGCCGCTGTTTGTGCTTACAGGTATGACAATGCTTTTTGGGCGGCACCTCTCCGGCAACACGTGGACATTATCAATAGTGCATGGCATCGCGGAATCGGCCAGATATGTTGCGTATTATCTGCTGGCCGAACCATTAGTGTTCGCCTTCTCTCTGAAATACAAGCCTGACGCTTCCCGCCGGATGAACCAGGTGGTCGTTGGCTATTCTTTCGTCCCTGTATTGCTTGCCGCCGCAATCAGCAACTTCCAATGGTTCGCGGTGGTCTATACGGCCTGCATTTGGGGAATTTGTGTTTACAGCAAAGGGGTTCTGCGCCGCATACAACTGCCGCAACAATTGTCCGCACAGTTTATCGTGCTGTCAATCCTGCTGATTATCATTACGATGCTGATTACTAACAGAGTAATTAATTTCTTCCTTGAGCAGTTACCGCTATGACCCATAAATCCGCTAATATAAACATACGTAATAAAAGAGCACACTTCGATTATGAAGTATTGGAGACCTTTATTGCCGGAATCCAGCTGCTCGGCACGGAAATCAAATCGGTACGCGCCTCAAAGGTCAGCCTCGCTGAAGCATATTGCCGCTTTGCCGACGGCGAACTGTATGTCATAAATATGAACATATCAGAATATGACTTCGGCAATATCAATAATCATGAAGCCCGCCGCGACCGAAAACTCCTGTTAAGGAAACGTGAACTCACCAAGCTGCACAAAAAATTAAAAGAAGGCGGGCTGACCATTGTCCCCCTGCGCATGTTCCTCAATGACAGAGGCCTGGCAAAAGTGGAAATCGGCCTGGCAAAAGGTAAAAAAATATACGATAAGCGCGAAACGCTAAAACTTAAAGACGCTCGACGCGATATGGACAGAGCCATGAAACAGTAACTTCATTCTTAGATAAACACCGATACATGTCTTTTAACTCTCTCACCTTTGCGTGTTTTTTGCCTCTCGTGTTCCTGCTCTACTGGTTCGTGTTCCAACGTAATCTGCTGCGACAGAATCTCTTTATTGTGGTGGCGTCCTACCTGTTTTACGGGTGGTGGGACTGGCGTTTTCTGCTGTTGATAGCCTTCACAAGTTTTTGCAGCTGGGGGGCAGGCCTGCTGACACTGCAAAACCGTCGGTTCCTCACACCGAAGTTGCTCACAGTCGGCAATGTGGTGCTGAACCTGCTACTGCTATGTGCGTTCAAGTATTTCAACTTCTTCATCGACAGCTTCATCTCCATGTTCGCTATGGTCGGCATACATCTGCACCCTGTTACTCTGAAACTCATATTGCCGGTGGGCATTAGCTTCTACACCTTTCAGGCATTGAGCTATACTATTGACGTTTACCGAAAAAGGATTGAACCGACACGCGACATCGTGGCTTTCTTCGCCTTCATCAGCTTCTTCCCGCAGTTAGTGGCAGGCCCCATAGAACGGGCAACTAATCTGCTGCCACAATTTGAACGGCGGCGCACTTTCGACTATGCTGCGGCGGTTGACGGCCTGCGACAGATATTGTGGGGACTGTTTAAGAAAGTATTCGTTGCCGACCATTGTGCCGCATCGGTCAACTATATATTCGACAATTCCGAACATCTGTCGGGCAGCACACTGTGGTGGGGAGCGGTATTTTTCTCAATGCAGCTATATGGCGACTTTTCCGGATATTCCGATATTGCTATCGGGGTGGCACGGCTGTTCGGTATCCGCCTTCGCCGCAATTTCGCGTTCCCGTTTTTCTCCCGCGACATCGCCGAGTTCTGGCGACGCTGGCACATCTCACTAACCACATGGTTTCGCGACTATGTTTACATCCCGATGGGCGGCAGCCGCGTATCAAAACTGCGGATAGTGCTAAACACCTTCGTAATATTCATCCTGAGCGGGCTGTGGCACGGTGCTAACTTAACCTTTATCGTTTGGGGCACCTTTCATGCCATACTCTTTCTGCCGCTCATTTTGCTTGGTCGAAACCGCAAATACCTCACTGTGGTAGCTGAAAACCGCGTCCTGCCAACCCTCCGCGAACTGCTGCAAATCCTGCTTACATATTGGCTCGTAACTTTCGGATTCATATTCTTCCGCGCAAATGATGTTCATCAGGCTTTCGCAATCATCAGGAAGGTATTCTCGCAGTCATTTTTTGATGTCCCTGACCTTGGCCCCGACTATCCTGTGAAATTGGCCGCCATATACACCTGCCTGCTTGTAGAGTGGCTCGGACGGCACCATGAACACGCCCTCGAATGTCTCGGGCAGAAATGGCCGCGCATTTTGCGATATGCCATGTATTATGCCATTATAATCATAATTATAATGTTTCCCGGCGAAGAACAACAATTTATTTATTTCCAGTTTTAAACCATGAAAAAATTTCTGCTCAAAATAACCATATTTGCCATACCGCTGGCAGTATGGTTTGGAATCACAATTGCAGCATACCTGCTGATAGACCCTTTCAAGGTGTTGTATAAATATGACAACTTTTATGCAGGCAAATACATCGGCGACCTCAACCGCGATTACGTCTCTACAGAAAACTATATCCGGCATCGGGATTCAGCGAACTACAATTCTTTTATCTTCGGCAGCTCAAGGGTATATATGGGATTTAAGCCGTCAATTTGGAAAAAATATCTGCCCGAAAACGCTCAACCATACAGCTTTGATGCGTATTCGGAGAGCGTTTACGGGATATGGAGCAAGGTGAAGTTCCTCGATAAGACCGATGCCACAATCTCCAACGCACTGATTGTGCTGTGTCATGGACCGGCCTTCCGAACAGAAAAAAATTCCACAGGATACCTGTTCCGAAAACACCCCGCCCTGTCAGGCGAAAATTGGCTGTCCTTTCAATACACAGTGTTCCAGCCATTTCTACACCCGAAAAAGGCATACAGTTATATAGACCTGTGGCTCACCGGCCGCTATAAGAATTATATGAAGTTCTTCATACCCCCGCCGTCTCCGTTAGACATATATGACCCTGTTACTAATGAGCGATTCTTTAATACACAGGAGAAAAATATCCGCGAAAATCCGGACTACATAAATAATCCCGCCGTATTTTATGACCGGCCTGATACGGAACACGTTGACGAAATACGACGCATCAAGCGCCGCCATGCAGAAATGCTGCAGGAAATACGCACCATCCTTGACAAACGGCATACCGACTACCGCGTCATTATAAGCCCCCTTTATGAACAAATACGGCTTAATCCCGACGATTTACAATTATTGCATGAAATCTTCGGCGCCGATAAAGTTACAGACTTCACAGGCAAAAACGCCTTCTCCGACAATAAGAGGAATTATTACGAACCGCATCATTTTCGCTCCCAACCGGTGGACAGTTTGCTGAAAACAGTATATGAGAAGTGAACAGCCCGCTATCAGCGGATTTCTATCATCGCATATTTGGATATTTTCCAGAACTGCGCGGCATCAAGGATTTGAAGCTCGGTGATGGTTTTGCCATCTTCCGCAAACTTGTACGAACCCGACGGATGTTCGGTGATGAGCCTGGCCTTGCGGCACATCAGCAGGATAGTTTTCAGCTGCCGGATATCGACCTCGGTAAACAGGGCATTGTCGGCATTGGAGAGCGTTTTTTGCTTGCCGATACCGAGAAAGCCGCCTTCCTTGGTCATCACTCCCTTACTTTTGAGGTCTTTCTGAGTGCCTACGATATACCATGCGCGATTGAGCTGCTCGGTTTGCGCGTCAAGTTGCTGCTGGCGGCGAGTGAGGGTGTCCATCTGCTGCTCGACTTTTTTGTTGATGGCAGCCACTTTTTTGTGCAGGTCAGACATTTGGAAATCTTTCTGCTGGATGACCTCTTTCAGCTGGGTGATTTCCGTGTTCTGAGCAGTGATTGTCTCGTTCAGGACGGTGATGCGGCGCTTGAGGGAAGCCGTCTCAACCCCCGACTGCTTGAGCTTCTTTTCGAGGTCTTCCACTTTCTGCTGATTAGCTTCGAGCATCTCGTTGAGCGCGTTGATGTCGTTGAGCAGAGCCTCTTTGCGCGAAGCGGTGTTTTCAACGTCAACAAGCGCCAGCTGGTTGCGTTTCTCCTTGATGAGGCGCAGGTTCTCCTCAATTTCGGCGATTGTTGATTCCAGGTCGTTTGAAATGGAATCTTTTTGATGCATGATTTGCATAAGCCGCTCACTTTGAGCAACCTGCTCTTTCAACTTTACATTCTGCCGGAAAATAAAGAAGATGAGCAGCCCTACCACTGCAACGGCTATTCCAATAAGTACATTTTTGTTCATATTATATATATATTAAATTACTGTAACACACGCATTTATCGCAAAATTGCCCCAAGTTCTTTAGCAAAAGCATCGACGAAGCGCTGCATCACTCTGTCGATATATTTGTCTTCCAATGTCCGCTCATCGTCGCGCAGGATGAAACTGACTGCGTATGATTTTTTCCCTTCGGGGACGCCTTTACCGTCATAAACGTCAAAGAGGTCAACCGCACGGAGTATCTTCCGCTCTAATTTGAACGCAAGGTCGCGAATCTGGGCAAACGCTACCCCATTATCGAGCAATAGCGCAAGGTCGCGGCGCACTTCGGGATATTTGGGCGTTTCGCGGAACGATACCGAATGATTGCGGACACTGCTCTGTAGCAGGCCCATGGCAATGTCGGCATAGAACACCTGGTTCTCAAGGCCAAATCTCTTCAATATGCTGCGACGCACCACACCTGCCTCAACCAACGCTTTGCCGTTGGGCAACAGATACAGTACGCCTTCGGCAAACAGGTCGCTTGTGAAGTATTCGAGCTTGATGCTCAGCAGATTGAAACCCATCTTCAACAGCAGGTTTTCAACGTATGCCTTAAGCTGGAAGAACGAGCTGTCAGACTGCGGCATTGTCCAGCTTTCGTTTTCTTTTTTCCCGGTAACGAACAGTGCGAAGTGCTCGTTCTCACAGTAGTTTCGCAAGCTGATGTTATTGTCGGCAGGGGCAGCATACGAGTAGCAGTTGCCCGATTCAAACAGACGCAGGTTGGGGTTCTGACGGTTGGCATTATATGCTATTGCTTCGAGGCCGCCAAAGAGTAGCGTTTGACGCAGTCCGCCGAGGTCGGCACTCAGCGGGTTAAGCAGACGCACCATGCCGGACGCCGGATAACTCTCACACTGTTCGTAATACGACAGCTTGGTGAGCGAGTTCGACCATATCTCCGAAAAACCCTGCGCCACTAAATAATCAGCCATGGTGTTGCGGATTTTCACCGCATCAGGACGCTGGCGATATTGCAGCGAAGCATTAATTTTTGCAGGGATTTCCACGTTGTTATAGCCATAAATGCGCAAAATTTCCTCAATGACGTCGGCCTCCCGTTTCACGTCCACACGGTATGGCGGCACAGCAAGCGACAGCCCGTCAGCGCTTTCATTGATGATTTTTATTTCGAGCGCTTTCAGGATGCTTTTTATGCGGTTGGCGCCTAATTTTTTCCCTATCAGGCGGTCAACGGCCACATAGCTGAGTTCAACGGGGAAGTCCTGTACCGGCGTCGGATAGACATCCACAATGTCGGACGATATTTTCCCGCCTGCGGTTTCCTTGATGAGCATGGCCGCCCGTTTGAGTGCCTCGACGGTGATGTTCGGGTCGGAGCCGCGCTCATAGCGGAACGAGGCGTCGGTGCTGAGGCCGTGCCGTCGCGCGGTACGCCTGACAAATACGGGGTCAAAGCAGGCCGATTCGAGGAACACGTTAACAGTGGCGCCGGAAATGCCGGAATGACGTCCGCCAAACACCCCCGCGATGCACATGCCTTCACAGGTGTTGCAAATGATGAGGTCATCGTCAGCAAGGGTACGTTCTACCTCGTCTAAGGTTACTATTTTTGAACCGGCAGGCAGAGTGCGGACTATGACCTTCCCTCCGGTGATTTTGTCGGCGTCGAAGGCGTGCAGAGGCTGGCCATATTCATACAGGATGAAGTTGGTAATATCAACCACATTGTTTATGGGGTGCAAGCCGATGGCTTTCAGGCGTTTTTGCAGCCATTCGGGTGATTCCTTTATGGTAACGCCGCTGATGGTCAGAGCGCTGTAACGTATGCAGGCTTCGGGATTGGCCACTTCAACAGGAATCGGGCGCGAATTGTCGTCCACACGGAAGTCGGCAACCGACGGCTTCTTCACCGTTACAGGCGCATCTTTGCTCAGATATGCCGCCAGGTCACGGGCTACACCGATGTGCGATGCGGCATCGATGCGATTGGGCGTCAGGTCAACTTCAAGCCTGTAGTCCGAATCCAACTGGAAATAATCGGCAATCGGGGTGCCTGCGGCGACGGTGTCCGGCAGGGTCATGATGCCATCGTGGTTCTGGCTCAGCCCGATTTCTTTCTCCGAACAAATCATGCCTTCAGAGACCTCGCCGCGAATTTTCGACTTCTTGATTTTAAATTCCGTGTCGCCATCGTAGAGAACGGTTCCCACCGGCGCGACCGCAACGGTCTGTCCGGCGGCCACATTAGGAGCGCCGCATACTATTGGCAATATGCCCCCCGCGCCAATATCAACGGTGGTGATATGCAGGTGGTCGGAATCGGGATGCGCCGCGCATGTCAGCACTTTGCCCGCCACTAATCCGCGCAACCCGCCACGGATGCTTTCCACCTCTTCTATGCCGCCCGTTTCAAGCCCAATGTCTGTCAGCGCCGCGGCAGTCTCCTCCGGCGAGAGGGCTGTGTCTATATAGCTTTTAAGCCACTTATACGAAATATTCATGTCTAATAAAACTGCACAAAAATACTGTTTTTTTCAATCCACTCTGCAAAAAATCTTTTATTCGTTGCTACAAGATGCAATTAGTTAAATTATTTTTCTCTGAGTTTTTGGGCTACTTCTTCCATAAGCCAGCGCGGTGTTGATGTTGCGCCGCAAATGCCTACAGATGCAGGCGTCGGCACGAACCATTCGTCGCGGATTTCGGCTGCGCTGCTAATAAACCACGAACGGGCATTGGCCTGTTGGCATATCCCGAAAAGGTATTTGGCATTTGAGCTTATAGCGCCCCCAACAAAGATTACAACATCGTGTTGACGGGCAAAAGCGTCAAGTGTATCACCGAGTTTCCCCATTTGACGGCATATAGTGTTATGGGCAGTGTATCCGGCCTTGGCACACGCCTCTATCAGTTGGGCAATGTGCGTATATCTTTCGGGCGACTGCGTGGTCTGCGAGAACACGGCAATGGGACGGCCATAATCAAGCTGCCGCAGGTCGTCTTCCTGCTCAACGATGATAGCACGGCCTTCGGTCTGGCCGACCAATCCGGTAACTTCCGCATGGCCCTTTTTGCCATAGATGACCACCTGACCGTTGATGGCTTTCATGCGTTGCCAGGCCTTGCTGACACGCATCTGCAGGGTCAGCACGATGGGGCAGGTAGCATCAATAAGATGAATCCGATTGGCGGCAGCATATTCGTAGGTGCTCGGCGGTTCTCCATGCGCCCGCAACAGGACACGGCAATCGCGCATTGCGAAATACGTGGCATGATTAATACTTTTCAACCCTTTAGCCTTCAACCGCGCTGTCTCTTCCTGATTATGAACGATGTCGCCCAAACAGTAGAGCGGGCCGGCGGCCAGCGCGTTCTCTGCGGCCTGCACAGCTTGCGTAACTCCAAAACAGAAGCCCGACTTAGGGTCTATAACTACATTCATTGCAGAAAGCGGTTGACTGTTTCGAGCAATTCCCTGTTCTGTTCCTCCACTGTCATGTGGCCGTTGTCAAACAGTACCGCATCGGCAGCGGGTTTCAGCGGGCTGATACTGCGGGATGTGTCGATGCTGTCGCGCTCAATGACGTTGGCCAGCACGTCAGCGTATGCTATCGGTTGCCCCTTGGCGTTCAGCTCGGCATAACGGCGCTGTGCCCGCACTTCCGCGGGGGCCGTAACAAACAGCTTCAGCTCGGCATCGGGAAATACGACCGTACCAATATCGCGACCGTCCATTACTATGCCCTTATTGCGGCCCATTTCCTGCTGACACTGCACTAAACGCCGACGCACAGCTTCTATGGCGGCAACATAACTCACGGCGCCGGAAACCTCTATGCCGCGGATTTCGTTCTCAACGTTCTCGCCATTCAAAAAGGCATCATTATGACCGGTAACAGGATTACTGCGGAAGTCTATGCAGACCTCGTCAAGGCGGGCTGACAGCTGCGGGCTGACAGTGCCGTTATTGACAAGCCCGTTGCGCAGGGCAAAGAGCGTTACAGCGCGATACATGGCGCCGGTGTCTATATATACATAGCCCAATTGCGCCGCCAGCCATTTGGCCATCGTACTCTTTCCACACGATGAATATCCGTCTATTGCGATGATAATTTTCTTCATCCGGCGACGATATTCATTTCTTCAGTGTAGCCAGAAAGTCCTCACGAACAGGGCTGAACACGTCAATAATAGTCCCCTGCTCAATACACAGGACACTATGAACCGCATCGCCAGGCGCATAGAACGTGTCGCCATGGCTCAATGTCTGCGTTTTTCCGCCAACAGTTACCTCAAACACACCGTCAACGATGTAGCTCACCTGCGAGTGCGGATGACTGTGGGCCGCCCCCAGTGCGTCTTTCTCAAAAAAGACCTTAACCATCATGATATCCGCATTGTAGCCCGTAATCTGGCGACGCATGCCGCCACCTAATTCCTGCCACGGATTCTCGGATTCCTTATAGAAATTTCCTGATTCCATAAATTAATCTACTAATAAAAATCTTTTCTTTTGATTACCACTCCTCGTCATCATCGTATTCGTCCTCCTCGTATTCATCATCCTCTTCGTCATCATAATAGTCATCCTCTTCTTCGTCATCGTCGTCGAACTCGCCGTCCTCGTCATACTCGTTTCTGTAGAGGGTGCCCCGCGTTTCGCCATTCCATATAAGGCATTTCGCATACCATGGATGCCCGTAATCCGAACAGTAATACAAGCAGGCATCATTAGCAGCAGACTGATAGCCATTGCAATAAGTATCAACACTTAAACATATTGGACAGCTTACAATAGATGGAGCATTAGGGTCATAACTTGACATATCAGTATTTATTTAGAAGGTTTATAATTCAATAAGTTTGTATTTCGGTACCAGCGACTTGATAATTGCCCAGCCAATGAGATAGGCGAAAGCGCAGATGCAGAAGATGATAAAGTATCCGGCAGGTTTGCCCTCAAAGCCAAGGAACTGCATCTGCGTTGCCTCAGCATGGGTAAAAAGCTTGCCGGCCGACTTCTGCAAAATCAGCGAGCCGAATCCGCCGGCCATACCTCCAATTCCGGTAATGGAGGCGATTGCCACTTTGGGGAACATGTCGCTCACCGTGGAAAAGATGTTGGCCGACCATGACTGGTGCGCCGCACAGCCTAACGAAATCAGCAGGATAGGTACCCATGCCGCATTACGCCCGAAAGATTCTGCGAAACAGGAACCGAGCGGCTGCGCAAACAGCACACACAGCGGAAAGAACGCGAAAATAAGCATCGCCCGCATACGCGCCGCATACGGATTGCTGCCAGTGCGCTGCATGAATATCGTGGGCAGTTTACCACCGTATATTGACAGCGCTGTGGTGATGGCATACAGCGTAAATATCATCCACTGCCCCAAACTGTCAGAAGTCTTGATGCCAAACTGCGCAGTCAGGTACGAAGGCGTCCAGAACAGGAAGAACCACCACACGCCGTCGGTCATGAACTTACCCACGGCAAAAGCCCACGTCTGACGGTAGGAGAAGCATTTCCAGAACGGCATCTTCTTTTCGCTGTCGGCAACGCCAACGGATGGGGACTCGTCATGGTCCTGCTCAATATAGTCTATCTCTGCCTGATTGACAAAACGACTGTTGCGCGGGGCGCTGTACATGAACACCCAGAACCCCATCCATACGAACCCGAGTGCTCCGATGATGATGAACGCCATCTCCCAGCCATAGACTTTGGCTAAGTTGGGGATAGTAAGTGGCGCCGCTAAAGCCCCGACCGACGCCCCTGCATTGAAAATTGACGTGGCAAAAGCTCTGTCCTTTTTGGGGAAATATTCGGCGGTTACTTTAATTGCGGCAGGGAAGTTGCCTGATTCACCCAGCGCAAGCACACAACGGGCCGCTAAGAAGAAGTACATGCTCACGGTAGCGATAATTACTGCCGTATCGCCAACAGCGGCGGTAAGCTCGGCAGCACTCTCCATACCTACCCATGCTTCCGTGGCGATGCCGCAAAACGCATGAAGACATGCGCCGCCAGACCACACACCAATAGCCCACAAAAAACCTCTACGGGTACCCATCCAGTCCACAAAACGCCCCGCAAATAACATGCAGATGGCATACACAAATGAGAACAGACCGGTTATGTTACCATAGATGTTATCATCCCAGTGAAATTCCGGCTTTATGAACTCGTCAAAGGTCAACGACAGTACTTGTCGGTCGAGATAATTGACCGTGGTGGCTACAAACAGCAATGCACAGATATACCATCGATAATTGCTCATTTTCTCAGTAACGTTATTTACACTCATAATAATCGCAAAAGGTTAAATAATTTATAATTAATTGTTTATTCGATATTTCTTAACGATTTCGAGAACTTCCCTGCACTTTTCGGTAATGGCCTGCCAGTTTCGGGTAGCAATTACCTCTTTGGGGAACAGCTGCGACCCAAGCCCCACACAATGAACGCCTGCTTTAAACCAGGCAGCAAGATTAGCCTCGTCAGGCGATACGCCACCGGTGGGCATAATGCTGCACCACGGCATCGGGCCTCTAACCGCCGACACAAATGCGGGCCCCCCGACCTGCGCACCGGGGAAGATTTTCACCACCTCGCTGCCCAACTCGTGCGCTCGCCCGATTTCCGTTACCGAACCGCAGCCGGGACTCCACGCAACCTTCCGCCGATTACACACACGGGCCATCTCCTCATCTATAAGCGGCGACACTATAAACGCCGCCCCAAGCTGGATGTATATCGCCGCCGTCGCCGCATCAAGCACAGACCCTGCGCCGAGCATCAGGTCAGGATGCTCAACTGCCGCCCATTTGTTCAGCTCACTGAACAATTCATGTGCGAAATCGCCGCGATTGGTAAACTCAAATACGCGGACGCCACCGCCATAGCAGGCCTGTATCACCGCTCTGCACACATCGGCATCACTGTGATAGAACACCGGAACAATACCGGTTTCTTTCATCTTTAATGCAACTTCTATTCTCGAAAATTTTGACATGCCGCAAAGGTAAAAAATATTTCAATACACCATGCTGTTTTCTTGGTATCGACTGAAATTTTGCACTTGTACATTTTTTTTTCCTATCTTTGTACCCGAATGTTTCATAGCTCATCGCTTCATGCCATACCATGAACGCATTTTGAGACGATGGTTACAGCCTACGGACTGTGGGTCAAGAGGGCGGAGCTGTGTTTATCAATATAATGCAATTAGCTGACAATCAATGAATTATGATGCCGGCGGCGAACTTTTGCGACGCGATAAATTCATCAAAAAGGCAAAAAAGAACATTAATAAATAGAATGGCAGATAAAATAAGATATACATTTTCAGGACACGAATCCTTTTATTGCAAGTCTCTTTGGCTGAAAAAGGGATACGATTTTGTCAAGGCGGGCAATAATTTCAATGCCGAAGATGTCGTTGTGCCTTTGGGCGTTGGGAATAATATGGTTGCCGCCATTCGATATTGGCTACGGGCTTTTGGCTTGCTTGAAGAAGACCGTACAACAGAAATAGCGGATTTCCTCTTTGACAACGAAACCGGCAAAGACCCTTATATTGAAGATTTGGGGACATTGTGGCTTTTGCATTATCTGCTTGTAAAGACTGATGTGGCAAGCATTTACAAACTTTTCTTCGTCGATTTTCACAGAGAGAAGAACAACGAGTTTACCCGCGACCAACTGCAACTGTTTATCAAACGCAAGTTTTCGGAGAACTCCTATCCTAACCTCTACAATGAGAATACCGTTAGACGCGACATCGGGGTTCTAATGAAAAATTATGTGATGCCGAAACAGGACAGCCCGAATGAAGATTTTTCGGCTGTTT
>JAISSS010000154.1 GCA_031272965.1 Bacteroidales bacterium
CGGCAGTGGCAGTGCCGATTGTTCCGGGCGGGGCCGGCGTGGTAATAAAAGGCGCAAGGGCCGGCGACAAAGCAATAACCGTGGGAAAGGCTTTGGATAAGGCCGGAGATATGGGCAAAATCGGGGAGAAGGCTATTCCAAACCCGCACGGTGCAAAAGGGAAACTTGACCACCAAGCAAAAGTAAAAGAATTGGAAACAAAAGCAACAATTGAAAATCCGGGACAAAAAGTTGTAACAGAAAAGAAAATTAATGCAGAGGGTTCTAATAGACGTCCTGATGTACAAGTACAAGACCCAACCCAAAATAATAAAACGACAAAAGTGTACGAAGCAGAAAGAAATCCAAATAGTCAGCGAAACCAAAAACGAGAGGAAGAATATAGGAATTTAGGTGTCCCATATGAAACACATAAAGTAGGAGGAAAGTAAATGAAGACAAACAAATTTATATCAAAATATAATTATTCAATAGAATTACCAAAAAATTGGTCAGAATTTCAGTTAGACGAGAGCGAAAAGAATACAAATGGTTTTTTTAATGCTTCAGAATGGACTGGTAATTTAAGAATCACTCCTTTGTCTTTTGATAAAAGCCGTTTGTCTGCATTTTTTAAAGAAAAACTAATGAAAAACGATGCTAAAAAAATTGATTGGAATAATATCATTGGTATTTCTTATTTCGAACAATCAGATGATGTGTATTCATATTATTGGTATTTGATTGAGAATCAAAAGTTGTATTTTTGTTCTTTCACCATAGATTTTGAAATGAAAGACACTAAAAAAAACAAAATAGAAATAAAAAGGATTATTAAAATATTACAGTCATTGGAGACAACTAACAGAAAAAAGGATTAAAAAATAGTTATATGAAAAAAATAATCTTGTATATCGTATTTTATATTTTGTCGATTAATTGCGCGCCGCAAAGAATAGTCTTTAATTTACAGCAGATTGAGTTTAAAGAAAAAATGCTTACTAAAACGCTATTTGATTTAACTGAATCAGAACCAGGTTGCTTGAAAAAAAATGGGTATTATATTCTGGATTTCTTCCAATCAAGTTTGTCAAACAGTGATTACTACTTATCAATAAGCAAATTTATTACTGAATATCCCCCGCCCAAGGCAATCGCTTATTATGTGGTTATCAATAATGTGGTTTTCTTTATTTCCAGCAAAGTATCTGCTGATATAATTAATGTGTTGCCATCAAAAAAGGAATTTGTTTTTTAGCAGGACGAAATTCCTGATTCAATAGGCGGTGATTATAATTTTCTAATTTATAGAACATTAACGGGATATTATCTGATACTCATGAAAAGTTGTTCGGAATAATTCTATGAAATTAACCATGAAATACACATCGCATCGAAAAAATTTATAACTTTACGCCGCGAAAAAAATATGAAGAAACTGTTTATTCTTTTATGGCTGTTAAGCACTGCTATTTTGGGCAACGGCAATGCTACGCCGGTGCAAAAGGCTGATACGCCCTTACACCACCTCGGCAATACCCGCATCACATACCACTATGCCGACACCACCGCCGTGGTGGAGCAGGATGTCGCCTACTACCCCTTCGGGACGATGCACCCCTCGCCCACTCAAAACCTGAGCGCCAACAGGCGGCTGTTCGGCGGCAAGGAACCAGCGACAGAGATGCACCGTTCTTTCAGAAATACACGTAAGAGTCCATTTTTTCAGAAAAATAATCCGATAATTTTATCATGCTTTTAAGTTTCGTTTTGAAAAAAAGCGTACCTTTGTGGCCATTATCTCTTGAGGAAACAGTGTATGAAGCGAGTTATTAGTCTCATTATCACCATATTATGTGCCATGCCTCTGTTTGGCAGGGGCGTAGTGAACATCATTCCCGAACCGGCGGAGACGAGCTTGATGGCGGGGGAGTTTATCTTTTCCGACCAAACCCGCCTCATCGCCAAAGGTGCAGAAGCATTGCAGAATATAGAGTTCCTCAATGCATTTGTGCAGAAACGCTTCGGCTTCATGCTGAAGAGCGGCAGTGGTAGAAACTGTATAACTATCGCTATGGATGCTCAGTCCGAAAACGAAGCGTATAAACTGACGGTCGCTGAAAAGGGCATAACCATTATTGGGGGTGCGGCGGGGCTGTTCTACGGCGTTCAGACCCTGCAGCAGCTGCTTGAGGGGGCTGACAGTCTCTGCGCTATTCCGTGCCTGAATATTAACGACCGCCCGCGCTTCGGTTATCGCGGCTTCATGCTCGACGTGGGGCGATATTTCTACCCTGTGGAATACCTGAAGCGATATTTCGACCTTATGGCGCACTATAAGTTCAACGTTTTTCACTGGCACCTGACCGAAGACTGCGGCTGGCGCATAGAGATAAAAAAACACCCCGAACTGACCCGCAAAGCCGCATGGCGCAGCAGTACGCAAATAACATACGAAGGCGGCAGCGACCACATCCCGCATGGCGGCTACTACACGCAGGCGCAGGCCCGCGAACTCATCGCCTACGCCGCGGCGCGACACATCACCATCATCCCCGAAATAGAGATGCCCGGGCACACACTCGCCGCCCTTGCCGTGCACCCCGAACTGTCGTGCACTGGCGGCCCGTTTGCCGTGCCAACCCTCTGGGAGAAAGGCCGATGGGAACTCGAAGACGACATCTTCTGTGCCGGAAACGATGGGACGTTTGCATTTCTGCAGGATGTGCTCGGCGAGATAATTGACCTGTTCCCAAGCAAATACATACATATCGGCGGCGACGAGGCGCCCAAAAAGCAGTGGAAGCAGTGCCCCAAGTGTCAGACGCGCATCAAAAGCGAAGGTCTGAAAGATGAGGACGAATTGCAGAGTTACTTCGTCAAACGCATTGAGCGGTACATCAACAGCCGCGGACGGCAGGTCATTGGCTGGGACGAGATATTGCAGGGGGGATTGGCGCCCAATGCGGCAGTGATGAGTTGGCGCGGCGAGGAAGGCGGCATGGAAGCGTCCCGTCTGGGGCATCAGGCAGTGATGGCGCCGCATCAATACATGTATCTCGACTACTATTCCGCCCGCGACCGCTCAATAGAGCCGGTAGCGCTGGGCGGCTTCCTGCCGATGGAAATGGTCTATGGCTATGAGCCTTACGGCAAACTGTCGCCCGAACAGCAGAAAAATATCATGGGCGTACAGACCTGCATCTGGATGGAATTTGTGCACTCGGAAGCGCACCTCGACTATATGACTTTCCCGCGGGCAATGGCGGTGGCGGAGGTGGCATGGTCGCCCGCCGCCCGCAAGGACTACGCCTCTTTCCTGCGCCGTGTGCATCGGGAACTCGCCACGCTCGACCGCATAGGAGTGCTGTTTCGCATCCCCGAACCGGAGGGATGGGACAGCGTCAGAGTTGAGAACGGCGAGGCGCACATAGCGCTGACCCCGCCGGTGGAAGGCGCGCAGGTGCTGTTCACCGTTGACGGGCGTGACCCGTCGGCTTACGGCGCCGAATACCGGCATCCGGTGCGCGTAGCCGTCCCGGCAGACAGTCTAAGCATGAAATGCGTCGTTGTGTTGCCTTCGGGCCGTGCAAGCGCTGTTTATACGATGAAACAAAAATAAAGAAATGATTAATACAAAAATAACATACCAATGACAGAGCAAGGCAGATACATGGCACGGGGCGTTTCGGCCGCCAAAGAAGACGTCCATCAAGCCATAAAAAATATCGACAAGGGCATTTTTCCGAAGGCATTTTGCAAAATAATTCCTGACGTTCTCGGAGGCGACCCGGAATGGTGTAATATCATGCACGCTGACGGCGCCGGAACCAAGTCGGCGCTGGCATACCTGTACTGGCGCGAAACCGGTGACCTGTCTGTATGGAAAGGCATAGCCCAGGATGCGCTGATTATGAACATCGATGACCTGCTGTGTGTGGGCGCCACCGACAACATCCTCGTGTCTTCGACCATTGGCCGCAACAAGAACAGGATTCCGGGCGAGGTCATTGCCGCCATCATCAACGGCCATGACGAGCTGTGCGGCGCCCTGCGCGGGATGGGTGTCGGCGTATGGCCTACAGGGGGCGAGACCGCGGACGTGGGCGACCTCGTGCGCACCGTCATCGTCGATTCTACCGTTACATGCCGCATGAAACGTGCGGAAGTGATTTCTGCCGACAGCATCCGCGCCGGCGACGTCATCGTGGGATTAGCCTCCTTCGGGCAGGCTACCTATGAGCAGCAATACAACGGTGGCATGGGCAGCAACGGCCTCACATCGGCCCGCCACGACGTATTCGCCAACAGCCTCGCCCGAAAATACCCCGAAAGTTTCGACCCTGAACTCCCCGCAGAACTCGTCTATTCCGGCCGCCGACGCCTCACCGACGCCATCAACGGTCTGCCTCTCGACGCCGGAAAACTCGTGCTCTCACCCACCCGCACCTACGCTCCCATAATTAAGGAAATCCTGCGGACCAACCGCGCCGATATTCATGCCTTCATCCACTGCTCGGGCGGGGCGCAGACCAAAGTCATGCACTTCGTGGACAACCTGCACGTGATAAAGGATAACCTCTTTGACACCCCGCCGCTGTTCAGCCTTATCCAGGCAGAGTCGGGTACCTCATGGCGCGAAATGTATCAAGTCTTCAATATGGGACACCGGATGGAAGTCTATGTCAGGCCGGAAACAGCGCCTGAAATTATCCGAATATCGCAACACTTCGGAGTCGATGCACAAATCATCGGCCATGTGGAAGAAGGAACCAAGAAATTGAGCATTTGTTCAAAATATGGGACTTTTGAATATTGAAACAACCTCACAAATAAATAGAAATGGATATAGAGAAACTGAAAGATTTTTTTAAGAATGACCTGTTTGCCGCCGATTCGGGGATAAAAATTGTGGAAGCCGGCGAGGGCTACTGCAAAACGGAGCTCGAAATAACCCCGCGACATCTGAACGCGGCCGGCGTGGTGCAGGGGGGCGCCCTGTTTACCCTTGCCGACCTCGCCTTTGCCGTAGCCTCAAACAGCCGCGGCCAGTTAGCGCTGGGGGTCAATACCAATATGACGTTCCTGAAAAGCCGCTCAAAGGGCAAGGTGTATGCCACTGCCACCGAAGCAGCCAAACCCGGCCGCCTCGGCGCATACGACGTGCGAATCACCGACGAGCAGGACGACACCATCGCCGTCTTCTCCGGAATGGTGTACCGTAAAGACGTGGAACTGAACTTTTAATCCGAATTTTAACCTTATTATTAAATATATACAGATGAACTTTGTTGACGAACTCACCTGGCGCGGCATGATTCATGACATCATGCCCGGCGCAAAGGAACTGATGGACAAAGAAACTATCGCCGGATACGTGGGCTTCGACCCCACCGCCGAATCACTCCACATCGGCCACCTGGTCGGCGTGATGATGCTCAAGCATTTCCAGATGGCAGGCCACAAACCTATCGCCCTCATCGGCGGGGCAACCGGAATGATTGGAGACCCTTCCATGAAATCCGCCGAAAGAAACCTGCTCGACGAGCCCACCCTGCGCCGATTCCAGGAAGGAATCCGCCGCCAGCTCTCCAAATTTCTCGACTTCGGCTCCAACGCACCCAACGCCGCCGAATTAGTGAACAACTACGACTGGATGAAAGACTTCAGCTTCCTCGATTTCATCCGCGACATCGGGAAACACATCACCGTTAACTACATGATGTCGAAAGACAGCGTCAAAAAACGCCTCAACGAAGAAAGCCGCGCCGGACTGTCGTTCACCGAATTTTCATACCAGTTAGTGCAGGGCAACGACTTCCTGCACCTCTACCGTACCCGAAACTGCAAGCTGCAGATGGGCGGTTCCGACCAGTGGGGAAATATCACTACCGGCGCCGAACTCATCCGCCGCAAAGAAAGCGGTGAAGCCTTCGCCCTCACCTGCCCCCTCATCACCAAAGCCGATGGCACCAAATTCGGAAAAACAGAATCCGGAAACGTATGGCTCGACCCCAAACTCACATCCCCCTACAAGTTCTACCAGTTCTGGCTCAACACTTCCGACGCTGACGCCGAAGGATACATCAAAATATTTACCATGCTGCCAAAAGACGACATCGAGCAGCTGACAGCCCGCCATCGCGCCGCCCCGCACCTGCGCGAACTGCAGCGCAAGTTAGCCGAAGAGCTGACCGTTATGGTACATTCCCGCGCCGACTGCGACATGGCCATCACCGCATCCCAGATTCTCTTCGGCGCAGGCACCGCCGACAGCCTGCGCCAGCTCAACGAAGACACTTTCCTGCAAGTGTTTGAAGGCGTAGAACAGTACAGCATCCCGCGCACCGCGCTGGAGGCAGGCGTCAGCGTCAGCGAACTGCTGGCAACAACCGCCCCTGTGTTCCCCTCAAAAGGCGAACTGAAACGCGCAATACAGGGTAATTCGCTGAGTATTAACAAGGAAAAAATATCCAATTTTGAACATGCGATTAATACATCCGTACTGCTCAATGATAAATATATCCTCGTTACAAAGGGCAAACGCAACAACATCCTGCTGATTGCAGAATAAAGATAAACCTGAAAGCAATTTTTTTTTCAAAAATGCTTGCCCGGTTAAAATTTTCTTTATCTTTGTGCCGGTTTTATGGCAGGAACGCCTGCCACATAATAGTGTTCCAAATCATTGAATATTAATTTATAAGAACTTTTTTAGTATGAGTAAAAGTAAAAATGTATTACCCATTATTGCAATGATATTCCTCTTTGGGATGATTGCATTCGTTACAAACTTAGCCTCCCCGATGGGCGACATTCTGAAGAATCAGTTTGGGGTTGCCAACTGGGCGGGAACGCTGGGCGTGTTCGCCAACTTCATCGCGTATGCGGTGATGGGCTATCCCGCCGGTAATCTGCTGCACAAGCTGGGCTACAAAAAAACAGCGCTGATAGCGATAGCCATAGGCTTTATCGGCGTAGGTATTCAGACTTTGGCAGGTGCGTTGGGCAGCTTCTATGTCTATCTGCTGGGGGCATTCATAGCCGGATTCTCCATGTGTCTGCTCAACACTGTGGTCAATCCCATGCTTAACAATCTGGGCGGCAGCGGCAATAAAGGCAACCAGCTGATTCAGGTCGGCGGCTCGTTCAATTCCCTCTGCGGCACCGCTGTTATCATCCTGACCGGCATCCTGATTCCGGAAATCGCGAAGGCCTCTATCTCTGACGTGTTCCCGCTGATGGCAGCCGCTCTGACCATCTTCGCTTTCGCTTTTGTGGTGATTGCCTTCACCCCAATCCCCGAAAAGCAGGAGACGCAGAAAGCCACCGCTGAATCCGCACAGTACAGTGCACTGTCGTTCCGGCACTTCGTTCTGGGCGCTATCGGCATCTTCGTCTATGTAGGCGTCGAGGTCGGTATTCCTAATGTGCTGAACAAATGGCTGCAAAACGAAGAGCTCAAGTCGATGTTGCTGGGCAACGGGGCCGCACAGGCAGAAGCCATCGCCGGTTCGGTAGCCGCAACTTACTGGCTGCTCATGCTCGTCGGCCGTCTGATTGGCGCGTCAATCGGCAGCAAGGTTTCCGCAAAATCCATGCTGGCCGTGGCCTCCGCCGCAGGCCTGCTGCTCACCGTCATCGCCATCTTTACCCCCTATTCCGTACACGTTGACATGCCGGTGTTCAAGAAACCCGCTGACGGGCTGTTCGGGTTCACCGAAGTGCCCCTGAGCGCCATGCTGCTCGTGCTCATCGGCCTCTGCACCTCCGTAATGTGGGGTGGAATCTTTAACCTCGCCGTCGAAGGATTGGGTAAATATACCGAAAAAGCCTCCGGCATCTTTATGGTGCTCGTCTGCGGCGGCGGTATCCTGCCATTACTGCAGAACGCAATTGTTGACTGGACAGGCAACTACATGGTAAGCTACTGGGTCATCGTAGCCGGGCTCGTTTACCTGCTCTACTATGCCATCGTCGGCAGTAAGAACGTCAACAAGGACATCCCTGTAGATTAATAAGATATTACTATTATTATTGTATTTTGCAGATTTATTAAGTGTGTAGTACATGGGGCGCTTCGGCGCCCTTTTTTTTGCCGTACAGTCTATAATTCATGGCTCGCGCGCGAAATAGAAGACTTTAACAGCAGCATGTATTATGAAAGTCCGCAGTATCTCTTTGCATCATATAAGACGGGAGAAAATTTATGACGGCAAATTCTAATAAAATTCGGGTTAATGTGATAAAAAATCGTTATCTTTGCAGCGTTAAACGTAAGTGATGACACATTTTTTCAGTGGAGCTGGTGTTGCATTAATAACACCATTCAAGGAAGATGGTTCCATAGATTTCATGGCATTGGAACATCTTGTACATGAGCAGATTACAGCAGGGATAGACTATATAGTAGCCCTTGGGTCGACCGCAGAGGCCGCCACCCTGAGCGACAGCGAGCGGAAAGCCGTGGTCAGCTGTATCCGCACTGCGGTCGGTGGCCGGCGTCCGTTAGTGGTGGGTATTGGCGGCAATCACACGCAGAAAGTCGTCGAGACAGTCCGCACATTCGACTTCAGCGGCATCGACGGCATCCTGTCGGTAGTGCCATATTATAACAAGCCCTCTCAGGAGGGAATATTCCGGCATTTTAAAGCGATTGCGGAGGCCTCGCCCGTGCCGGTGATATTATATGACGTTCCATCGCGCACTGGCGTTAAGATGCTGGCTGACACCACATTACGCCTCGCCGCCGAGAGCCGTCGGATAGTGGCCGTCAAAGAGGCGTCCGGCGATTTGGAACAGGTGAGCGACATCGTAGCCGGACAGCCAGACCACTTCCGCGTAATCTCCGGCGACGACGCCCTGATTGTGCCCATTGCCGCACGTGGCGGCGGCGGCGTTATCTCCGTAGCCGCCAATGCAATACCCGCAAAAATCAGGGAACTGACCGCTTTGGCATTGACCGCCACGGAACAGGCCCCCGCTTTACAGCATCAGTTAGACGAACTCTGTCGGCTGCTCTTTGCCGAAGGGAATCCCACCGGAATTAAAGCGCTGATGGAAATCCTCGGTAAAGCCGCGAACATACTGCGCCTGCCGCTATGTCCGGCAAGCCCTGAACTGTATCATAAATTAGAACTTTGTATTAAAAATTTATTACCATAATTGTTATTACACTATTAAATTTTATTAATAATGAAACATTGTATCGTTATAGCAACATCGATGATGTTGCTGGCAGGACTTGGCGCCTGCAACTATGGGAAAAACAAAAAGGGGGCCACAACGGCAGCGACGGCAGAAAGTGTCAGCACCAAAACGCTGAGTGAAGCCTACACCGCCGCCACAGGAACCTATTTCGGGGTCGTACCATGTGCCGACTGCGAAGGCATAGAAACTACCGTAATCCTGAAAGCCGACGGCACCTTCGACCTCACTCAGGTATATCAGGGGAAAAGCAACCTCTTTAATACCCACGGAGAGGTCAGCGAAAAAAACGGCAACTTAGTGCTAACCGACGCCGTCAACAAGAACCTGCTACAGCTGAAAATCGGCGAGGGCATCCTTACCCAGCTGGACATGGAAGGCAACGTCATTGAAGGCGAACATGCCGCTAATTACATCCTCACCAAAGCGCCCGAACAGCTGACCGCTAAAGTCTGGAAATTAGCTGAGCTCAACGGCAAGCCCGTAGAATCGACCGCCTTTCTGCTGTTCGACCCCGTGCTGCACCGCATCAGCGGCAATCTGGGATGCAACAATTTCAGCGGCTCATACTTCCTCTCGCCAGGCAGCCGAATCCACATCGCCAAAGTGGTGGCAACTCAAAAGATGTGCCAGAAAAACATGGAGGTGGAGGATGAACTGAAGAAAATCCTCTCCACTGTTGACAACTTCGCATTCGGTGACGACAAATCGCTGATACTCAACCGCGCCCGTATGGCTCCGTTAGCTAAATTCATCCTCGCCGAATAAGGCATACCGGCACAACAATGCAGCAACCAAAAATACAGGTCGGCATTTCGGCAACTCCCGCCCTCACATTCCGGTTAGACGGCGACTTCCGGTTAGACGATGACATCGTAACCGGCGCGTTTACTGCTGTGTGTGAGGACGGGATAATTGCGCTGAGAGGCAAAGGTAAATATCAAAATGAATTTACTTTCGTTCCCGCAACCGGCGATGAATCGTTCCTGCTCGAAAATGTTACTATTGGCATAGGATTTCATTGGGAACAGCAGGAACGACAGCGCTTCACCGGCGCCCTGAAGCTCGTGCCGGAAGGAGACGCTGTCCGCGCCATCAATATTGTGGAAGTCGAAGAGTATCTGCGTTCAGTTATTTCTTCCGAAATGAACAGCCTCAGCTCGGTGGAACTGCTTAAAGCACATGCCGTTATCTCCCGCAGCTGGCTGCTGGCACAAATCGCCGGACGCGGCAAAAAAAACACGCCCGAACTGCGCACCAACGAAGAGTTAGTGAAATGGTATGACCGCGAAGACCATACCTTGTTTGACGTGTGCGCGGACGACCATTGTCAGCGCTATCAGGGGGTTACCAAAATTATAAGCCCGCAGGTCGGCCAGGCTGTTGACGCCACTTTCGGACAGGTGCTGTATGAGGGCGACGCCATATGCGATGCGCGGTTCTCCAAATGCTGCGGCGGCATATCCGAAAATTTCGAGCTAGTTTGGGAACCGACGCCGCATCCCGGATTGTCGGCCATACGCGACTGGATAGAGCCGACCATGCCGGACGCCCCCATTCCCGACCTGCGCGACGAGACGGCCGCCCGCAAGTGGATACTTGGCCGCCCCCCGTCATTCTGCAACACCGCCAGCGATGACGTGCTCACACAGATATTGCCCAGCTTCGACCGCGCAACAACCGACTTCTTCCGGTGGAGCGAGCAATATACCCAATATGAACTCGCGGCCATCATTGCCGCCAAATCGGGCATAGAGTTCGGTCGCATCCGGCGCCTCGAACCGCTCCAACGTGGCCATTCCGGCCGCATATCCCGCCTGCGGATAGTGGGCGAACACAGAACATATATCGTCGGCAAAGAGCTGGAAATCAGGCGGTGGCTCTCAAAAACGCATCTGTACAGCTCCGCTTTCACAGTTGAACATGACGGAGAGAGCGCCGACGGCTTCCCAAAACATTTCATCCTGAAAGGCGCAGGATGGGGCCATGGCGTCGGCCTCTGCCAGATAGGTGCGGCAGTGATGGCACACCAAGGCTATTCCTATACGGAAATCCTCGCCCACTACTTCAAAAACACCACCCTGCAACAGCTATATGCTCAAAACGGGTGAGACAGTTTTTTTATCTCACCCTGATTTCGATTCTATCTCGCAAAGGCGCCGAGATAGTTGATGCCTTTAACAGAGTTTCCGGCGAAGTCTGTTTCCGGCATGCCATCGAAAGAGGTATAGTCGCTCTCGTCGATTGTCGGAGCTGTCGGAGGCGTTATCACTTCGGAATACATGATGGCGGGAGGGTTGTTACCGCTGTCGCCGTTGTTATCGCCACCGTTATTGTTGTCGCCATTATCCTCAATGTTCGGCTCGTCCGGCGTCAATTCTTCGTGGCCCTTGCTGCACTCACATAATGCGAACAGTGCGAACAGTGCAAAGCTGAAAATCAATACTTTTTTCATAGTTACTTTTGTTGTATAATTTGTATTTTGCGACAAAGATACATATAATTATCAGCACAAATAACCGCCTCCGCAACAAAATTCTATCTATCAGACACTTATATTAATATTGAAAAAATATTAATATTGAAATCACAGTCTCTCCGAATATTCGCCCATTATCCTGAAGGGGTTGTACTCCGGTTGCCCATATTCTATAGACATGCGTCCCCCCTCGTCTTTGGCGAGGGGGCCAGGGGGAGGTATTTTCCGTATGCGGTGGCAAAAAAAACTTGTGGTGTGTTTAAACGTTTGCGGTTGAATTAAGTCTATTAAATTGTTAAAAGACTACAACCGTGCAGATAACAATTGAAGGATTAAGCAAGATATACCCTAACGGGCATAAGGCGTTGGACGGCATCAGCCTGACCATCAACGATGGCATGTTCGGATTGTTGGGGCCTAACGGCGCCGGCAAATCAACATTTATGCGCATATTGGTTACATTGATGAAGCCCACCGTCGGCAAGATTACTGTTGATGGCTATGACATAGTGAAACACCGCAAACATGTCCGCTCTATGTTGGGCTATTTGCCGCAGGATTTCCGTTTCTTTTCGAGTCTCTCCACGCGCGAATTTCTGGACTATGCCGCGCGGTTAGCCGGAATGAAAGCTGCGAAGGAGCGGGCGGAGACGGTTGACCGTATGCTGGAGGATGTGGGATTGTTTGAGGCGCGGGACAGGTTGGCCAACCGGCTGTCCGGCGGCATGAAGCGCCGTCTAGGGATAGCCCAGGCGCTGATAAACCACCCGAAATTAATCATCGTTGACGAGCCGACCACCGGCCTCGACCCCGAAGAGCGAATTCGCTTCCGCAATCTGCTGTCGGCCATATCCACACAAGACGTTATCATCATCCTGTCAACCCATATCGTGGGCGACATCTCCAGCACCTGCAAGAACATGGCACTGCTTAATCACGGACATTTAGCCTACAACGGCTCGCCGGACGACCTCGTGTCGCGAACCCGCGGCAAAGTGTGGCTCATTCAAGCCTCCGAAGCCCAATATATGGAAATCAACGAGAAGTTTCCGGTAATATCCAACATCCCGACCAACAACGGCTGGGAAGTACAGGTTGTGGCTGACGACATCACCGGATACAACGGGCGAAACATCGCCCCGAACCTGGAGCACGCATACGTGTATTTCATGGAGAAAAATTTAAATCAGTGGATTGCTAACTAAAAATATTACATCATGCTGTCATTACACAACATCCGTTCAATTGCCCTTTACGAAACAAAGACCCTGTTTCGCAGCTGGTTCTTCCGAATCTTCGCCATCGTCGCGCTACTCGTGATGCTGGGCTTCAATATGGTCTGTATCCGGTTCTGGAGCTATAAAAGCTCGCCGGCCATGATTCCGTGGTGTAACCTGGTATTCCTGAACGTCGTCCAGGCCATCATCGCCGTGTTCTTAGCGTCCGACTTCCTGAAGCGCGACAAGAAACTGGATACCACAGAGGTGATATACATCCGTCCCATGACCAATGCCGAATATGTTATCGGCAAACTGCTGGGCAACCTCGTCGTATTCTTCGTGCTGAACCTGCTCATTCTGGGTATGGGCTTGATATTCAACAGCATCGCCCAGCACACCTATATCGAATGGGCGGCCTACCTGTATTACTTCCTGCTGATGAGCCTGCCCACACTGATTTATATCTTCGGGCTGTCGTTCTTTGTGATGTCGCTCATCCGCAATCAGGCAGTAACATTTATCATCCTGCTGGGCTACATAGCAATAACCCTGTTCTATTTGAAG
Source organism: Bacteroidales bacterium (assembly GCA_031272965.1). Taxonomy (GTDB): domain Bacteria; phylum Bacteroidota; class Bacteroidia; order Bacteroidales; family Prolixibacteraceae; genus JAISSS01. The sequence continues at coordinate 13,450 of JAISSS010000154.1, forward strand.
AGCAACCTGTATTATCTGTTCGACTACATGAGTTTTCATGTCCCGATGTTCTATTCCGACATTACGGGTTTTGGCGAGCTCAACAAGCTGCTTGTTCACAGGGGTTTATATCTTATGCTTGGTATGTCGTTAGTGTGTTTCACTATTGCCATGCTACAGCGGTTACCCAATGCGTCCGGGTCGCCGAAAAAAGCGGCCGTCTGCGGATTATTGTTCTTTGTGGCCGCTGCATGGCTGGGCTACCGGCATGTATCGGCATCGCTCGACGACTACCGCCTGCGGGCACAGATGCAGACACTTAACGACAGCTATGCCGATGTTAAGACAGTGGATGTTACCGACTATAACCTCGATGTTACTCATTCCGGCTCTACGCTGACCATTACTGCTGTTCTCGACGTGGAAAATACTGATGACATCCCGTTACCCAAGCTCGTGTTCAGCCTCAATCCAGGTCTGACTCTTACCGGCGTCATGGATGGAGAGAAGCCGCTTGATTTTGAACGGAAGCTCAATATAATAGAACTGGCTGTCGAGTTACAGCCTGCCGAAACACGCCGCCTCACTTTCACATACGCGGGCACGATTAACGAGGCCGCCTGCTTCTTAGACGCCACCGACGAGAT
>JAISSS010000119.1 GCA_031272965.1 Bacteroidales bacterium
GCCGCGTTCATCTAATTTGGACGGGTCGCACACCACGCAGATGTCAGGTTGTACAACGGTATATATCTCATTGTCGGCAGTTTCGCCATTACGCGGCAGCCGCACATCAAACGGGGCATGGTAAACCTCGCATTTGCCTTTCCTCCGGCGAATAAAATATTCCAGAAAAAACAGTATGTTTTTGGATATTCGCTGGTGCATACGCATCGGTGCGCTGAGCAAATCATAGATGATGCCGTCAATCAACTCCCGTCGCTTGTCATCAGCCCATGTACGGTAATCGGCATAAGTGTACAGTTTTTGACTGCCATATTCGGCAGCCGGTTCCATTGCTTTGGGGACGCCGGAGTTCGACTGCGGATATTCTTTTTCTTTCATAGCTGTTAGTTTTGAAGGTGTCGGTAGCAAAGTTTAACCGTTTCGAGCGATGATTCTGCGCTGCACGATTCAGGTGAACTGTTATTAAGAATACAGTCGGCAAAATACATACCTTCGTCGCGGTAGCCGTCATTTGCATCGGCAAGCAGCACAAGCTCCGCGCCATTATCGGTGATAACCTGCAGTTCGGCGCCGTTATTCGAGTTCCACACTAATGTTGACTTCTCAAAGGTTGCCATGAACGAGGCCATAAACGGGAACGATGCGGGGAAGGTATTCCCCCCTTCCACCTTGACATACATGTCCTGTCCGGCATATCGCCACGACGCGCAGACATAATCATGCGGGCTCAGTGCACCGGGCAGACAGTCGGCGTCAATATCATCGGGAATTCCCAACATGTAATGCAGGAAGTCTATATCATGGAGACACAAGTCGAACAGGCCGCCACCGGAAGAGCCAAATTCTGCGCGGCGTTGCTTCCATTCGCCCCATTCAGGCACCCCTGAAAAGCGGGTCAGCGAGATGAACTTTAACTTCCCGAACAGCCCTGAGCAAAACATCGTCCGCAACTTGACGTAGGCAGGCATAAAGCGCACGACATGAGCCACTCCAAGATGCAGCTTCCTGCGTTGTGCTTCCGCAATCAGCGTTGCCCCCTCTTCAGGCTCCAATACAAAGGGCTTCTCCACAAACACGTGAACACCATGCTGAAGCGCAAGCAGCGCCACCGCAAAATGAGCCCGCGTATGAACGCACACATACGCCAATTCAACTTCCTCCGCGGCAAGACATGCCTCCAACGAGGAATACTGACGTACCCCCGACAAGACGACAGCATCAGTCTTGATATTGCCACCGGTGATGCCGTGTAACGCATCCGGACGAGGGTCAACAACCGCAACCAATTCCATGCTATCACTTCGCATGATATTGCAGGCATGGGTCTGCCCCATAAAGCCAAACCCGACTACTACTGTGCGCAATTTCTTCCTTTCTGCCATGAATATTGATGTTTATTATGCAAAAATACATGTTTTTTTTGAAACAGCATCGAATAAAGATTTTTTCACGATGGAAAAAAATTCCGTGTAGCTTTGTCCGCCAAAACTATGCAGCATAATTCATTTAAACTTTTTTACAATTATTTTTAGCCGTTCAATTAAACATTATAATAAACAAAACGTCTAATGCAAAGATGACAATTTAAATCACTAAAAGACGGTATCTATGGAACACATTGACCGAAGGAAATTTCTAAGCCTTTCTGCATTGGCAGGTGCAGGGACGATGATGTCGGCAGAGGCTCTGGCATCCTACAGGAAAAAAGAAAAAAAGAAGGAAGAACCGGAAATAACGGCTATTCCGCGACGCAAGTTAGGCAAAACCGGAATAGAGTTGCCGGTGCTCAGTATGGGGGTGATGCGTGCCGACAACCCCGCAGTAGTTCGTGCTGCCTACAATGCCGGACTGCTTCACTTCGACACAGCCCACAACTACCAGCGCGGCGCCAACGAAAGCATGCTTGGTGAATTCTTTAAAGACAAACCCCGCGATTCGTTTATCATATCTACTAAAGGAAAAGCGAATCTGCGTTCCGAAAACTTTGAAGCGGAGTACGAAGAGCTGTTCAATACCAGCCTTAGCCGCCTGCAGATGGACTATGTGGATATTTTCTATACCCACGCGGTCGATAGGGGGAGCGAACTGTCAGACCCGCGTCTGATTAAGACGCTGACAAAATTCAAAGAATCCGGCAAGGCACGGCACCTCGGCTTCTCGACACATGCCAACAAGCCTGAGCAGATTGATGAAGCCATAAAAGCCGGAATATATGAGGTATGCCTGCTGAGCTACAATTTCAAGCTGGGTATCCTGCCCGAATTAGACGCGGCAATTCAGCGCGGCGTGGATGCAGGAATGGGCTTTGTTGCCATGAAAACCATGGTAGGCGGCGTAGAAGATGCGGAAGGAAAACGGGTCGTTAATGGCGCTGCATGCCTGCGCTGGGTATGGCAAAACCCGAATATCACCACCGCAATTCCGGGATTTACCAGCTTCGAACTGCTTGACAACTGCTTGGAGGCGGCTCATAAACCCGAACTTGGTGAAGCTGATAAAGGCTACCTCGCCGGATTGCAGCAAAATGAAATGCTGTATTGCCAGAACTGCGAAAAATGCGTCGCGGCCTGCCAAAAGCACCTGCCAATCCCCGCCATCATGCGCGCCTACATGTATAACTACGGCTACCGGCAACCGGCGCTCTCGCAAGCCACATTGCATGAATTAGCCCTTTCGGGAGAGGTGTGCAAAGACTGCAAGTCCTGCACTGTAGCCTGCCCGTCAGGATTTAAAGTGGCCGATAAAATCGCCGCTATAACCCCAATAATAAATGTTCCATCTCACTTCCTCGTTTAAAGATGCGAATTATTAATTTGTTTTTAGTCGGCCTGTCCTGCCTGTGGGCAGGGCAGGCCTTTTCGCAAACTCCCAAAGAGTTGCACGATTTTTTGCCCGCAATTGACGGATGGACAGTTGCTCCGGAAACGGAAGTGTTCAATGCGGACAACCTCTATGAACGTATCAATGGCGCCGCACCGCTGTTCATTGAGAACAATTTCAGGGAGATGACCTCCTTGACATGCACAAAAGGCGACGACTACATCACCGTTCAAGCGTACCGCCATGCCACCCCCGAAGACGCTTTCGGCATGTATGCTTCCGAAAGAGCCAGCGACATGACCCATTATGAAGGTATCGGCGGCGAAGCCCAGGGCGACGACTATGGGCTGTTCTTCTTTGCCGGTTCTATTTATGTGAAGATGTCATGTAACGTTGGCAGCCATGCCGATGTGATGCAGACCATCGCCCGCGGATTCGCCGCAAAAATCGCGCCCGATGCTGCCTATCCGGCCGTGTTCGCCGCCTTCCCCGAAGAAGGAAAAATCTTGCACTCCGAAGTGTATATTACCCAGAACTTCATCGGCCACGAATTCCTCAAACCGGTGTATGCGGCTAACTATACAGCGGCGGCCGTGGAATTTCAACTCTTCGTTATCGACGGCAAAACAGAGGCCGGAGCGCTGCAAATCCTGAAACAGTATGCAACATTCGCAAAATATACAGGGAAACTCAAACAGGGCGCCATAACAATCGCCGACCGCTATAACGGCAACATCCCCCTCGTATGGACAGGACGTTATATCGTCGGAACATTCAGCGAAAAAGCCGCCGACTTGCCCGCCGCAACTACACTCATAAACAAAACAGCTAAACAGCTGAAAAAAGTAAAATAGTGCGACATTGAACCGGTAAATCCTCCGTTTTAATCCTGAACTTTAAAACAGGCTTGGTAAAGCGCTTGTTTTTAAGTGATTATATAATGTTCTATTCCTGAGACATCGAACTGACCGTATCGCGATAGTCGGAGAACACGCGGGCACGGGAAATGAATCCTACATATTTTCCATTGTCGATGACGGCCAGGTTGAAGCGTCCGCAACTCTCGAACTTTGCCGCCACATCCAGCATACTGTCGTGTGGGGAAATGTAAAATTCGGGCATGTACATCAAGTCGCGGACATGAATATTATCATACAGTTCAGTATTGAATATTATCTTGCGAATGTCATTCATCTTTAACATTCCCCGCAGGGTGCCGTCAGCGTCAACAACAGGGAACAGGTCGCGTTTGGAGGCAGCGATAGCCTTTGTCAGGTCGCCCAGCGTCATGTCCGGCGACACGATTGTAAAGTCTTTTTCTATCAGCCGTTCAACGTTCATATAGTGGAGCGCAGCGCGGTCTTTGTGGTGTGTAACTAAGATGCCTTTTGCGGCAAGGCGGCGGGCATATATTGAGTGCGGCTCAAACTGGTTTATGGTTACATAGGATGTTATGGCCGCGATAATCAGCGGAAACAGCAGGGAATAGCCGCCGGTGATTTCGGCCGCGAGGAATATGCCAAGCATCGGAGCATGCATCACGCCGGCGACCATCGCCGCCATGCCGGCAAGGGCAAAGTTCTCGTACGGCAAATTAATACCGAACAGCCGATTTGAAAGCATGGCTATTAAATAGCCACTGACTGCTCCCACAAACAGTGACGGCGCGAACACGCCCCCTACCCCGCCGGATGCGGTAGTAGCCGTCATCGACAGAACTTTGAATATTATCAGCAGAAGCAAATACAGCAAAAAAAACCAGTGGCTATCCTGAAATGTATAGAAAACGGAGTTGTCGAACAGATTCATTCCCGCGCCGTTGAATATCTTGTTAATAGATATGTAGCCTTCCCCCCACAGCGGCGGAAACAGGAAGATACTCACGCCTAATGCCAAACCTCCCAGCAGGATACGGGAGAACTGGTGTTTCATCTCTTTGAACTTTCGTTCAAAATAGGTACTTACGCGAATGAAATAGAGCGATACTATCCCCGCAAAGACCCCTGTGAGCAAATAAAAGGGGACATTCATGGCATTAAAATTGTGGTTCAAATGGAAGGTAAACAGTGAAGCATCGCCCATGAAATAGTACGCCAGCACGGCCGCCGAAATTGCCGAAATCAGCAGCGGCAGCAACGACGACATCGTCAAATCAAGCATCAATACTTCGAGGGTGAACACTACCCCCGCAATTGGCGCCTTAAAGATGCCCGCAATAGCGCCTGTAGCGCCGCAACCCAGCATAAGCATGGTCTCTGTTGCCGACAGCCGGAAAAAACGCGACAAATTCGAGCCTATCGCAGCGCCGGTTAACACCACCGGCGCTTCCGCCCCCACCGAACCACCAAATCCGATTGTGAAACTGCTGGTTATCATACTCGAAAAGGTATGGTGAAGCCGCAACATCCCCTTATGCAGACTGATTGATTCCAGCACTTTGGTAACCCCATGCCCAAGGTCGGCACGGATGACATATTTCACCAGCAGCACCGTTATAATTATGCCAACCATTGGTAGCGCAAAAAACCAGATACTACTCTGCGATATGGGAATATTCCCCACCAACCGGTCGCCAATGAAATGTACTAAATTCTTCAACAGCAAGGCCGCAATTCCCGATATGATGCCTATCAGCAGGCTAATCAGGTATATCTTGTTGTCTATTATGCGTTGCAATATAAATTGATATATTTTTCCCATTTCCAAGAACTCGTTATTCCTCCGCAAAAGTAGTAAATATTTCTACACGAACCAACAAATGCGAAATAAATCACCAAAATATGGCATATTTACAACGCACAAAAATTTGAGTCATCATGATATATGGTTATATTCGAGTGAGTACGGACAAACAAACGGTGGAAAACCAACGCTATGAAATTACGACATTTTGCCATAAAAATAACATGATTATTGACAAATGGATTGAAGAAACAATTTCCGGCTCCATAGAAGTTGAAAAGCGGAAGTTAGGCAGACTGATTAAACGACTGAATAAAGGCGACATCCTGATTTGCGCCGAGTTGTCGCGACTGGGACGAAATCTGCTAATGATTATGGCGACTTTGAACGAATGTATGTTACGGGAAGTACAGGTGTGGACAATAAAAGACAACTACCGACTCGGTACAGACATTAACTCTAAAGTACTCGCCTTCGCCTTCGGACTGTCTGCCGAAATCGAGAGAAACCTTATATCACAGCGCACTAAGGAAGCATTGGCCCGCCTGAAAGCAGAAGGCCGAATACTCGGCAGAACTAAAGGCTCAGGTCAACAAATAGCCCGCCTCATCGAACGAGAGTCAGAAATCAGAACCCTGCTGAACCAAAACACAACAAAATTGAAAATCGCCAAAATAATGAATGTCGGACGCTCCACTCTCTATCGATTCCTTGCCAATTATTATTCCGACTGGCTATGAAAAATCCGAATACTTTATTACAGTTAAGTAATTGTTACTATTTTGCCGCAAAAAATAACATGAACCAGATTTTTTTACGCACAGCTGTATTTATATTTTACAGCTATCTCTCTATAGTCTCCATACGGCAACAAATGTCAATATGCTTGCCATCCGGCACAGAACTGAACGCAATACCCAGCAGCAATATCTTCCCAAGATGCTGATTGTAATACTGCCGCGTATGGATTTGCTTCATCGCCTCGTCAAGCAGCGTCTCGCATGTAGCCTCTGTGCTGTATTTCAACTCTGCTATCACTGTCAGCCCCTTATGAAGCCACACCGCATCGGCGCGACCGTAATTGTTTGATACTTCCGAATGTACCTCGAAACCGGTCAGATTGA
>JAISSS010000122.1 GCA_031272965.1 Bacteroidales bacterium
GCCTCAAGGTCGGCAACGATGCCTTCCTTAGTAATCGTTTTGTCGAGCCAGTACCAATAACAACCGACGCGCACGTCGGCAGGCGGGTTCTCGAAGTCCGCCTCAAGTCGAGTTTTTGCATATGAGGCTGTCAGAAGTAACGACAGCAGGAAGAATGGAAATACTTTTTTCATTGATATTCAGATATATAGATATTTAAATTTTTTGGTTACTGTTATTCTGTGTTGAATATTCCGGAGGGGCAACGCATGGTAATTTCGTGGCGGGCATGGTCAAGGTGCACGAGCAGGTCGTCGTGGAACGGTGTCATAATGTGAGCGCCATGGTGGTCAACTGTCAGCAGTATATTTCCGTTATAATCGTCCACCTGTATTATTTCGCCGACACGTCCTTCGGTCAGGTCTATAAGGGTGAATCCGGTCAGATGGATGACGGAAAATTCCCCGTCGCGGCAGGCATGCACATCGTCGCGCCGCATGTAAACCGATAATCCGCACAAAGTTTTGGCCTGCGGTTCCGAGTCAATCCAGTCCAATTTCACTAAGGCCGTGCTGTCGGTTTTCATATCGAGGCCATCCGCAGCGACGAACCAGGGCACTAATCCGCCGTCGATTTCGAGCATAAAGACTTCTGCCTTTTCCACATCGTCGGCAAATTCGGGGGCGAAGACGAACAGCAGGCGGCCATTGATACCATGTGTTTTTTGGATGCAGCCTATTTTCAGACATTCGGATTTCTGGAGTGCCTCGTTCATGTATAAAGGTAGCGCTTGATGTTCCGCTTGGGAGTTTTCTCAAATTCTGTGGTAACAGTTTCAATGACGGCTATCTGGCTGTATTTGGGCAGTTGCATATTGACAGAGAGGCGTGTGGTTTCCATCAGTTCGGGGATTTTTTCCGTCGGGATTTTTTCCGCTTTCAGGGCGTCGGCGTCGGGAAATACAATGCCTGTGATTTTGCCGTTGCGTTCTGTAACAACACATTCCGACACGTAAGACATAGCCGACAGTTTCACCTCGATTTCTTCGGGGTAGATGTTCTGGCCGTTAGCGCTAAGGAACATGTTTTTACAGCGGCCGCGGATGAACACATAATTTTTTTTGTTAATGATACCGAGGTCGCCGGTATGCAGCCATCCGTCAGTGTCAATGGCGTCCGAAGTAGCCCTTTCATTAAGGTAATAGCCTTTCATGAGGTTCATGCCACGCACCAGGATTTCTCCCACCTGCTTATAGGGGTCGGGCGAATCGATGCGGACTTCCATGCGGTCAACCAAGCGTCCGGCCGACATCGGGCGCGTGGTCTTATAGTCATCGTATGAAATCAGGGGCCCACATTCTGTCATGCCATAGCCGACAGTGAAACGGAACTGTATCTTTCGGAAGAATGATTCCACATCTTCGCTCATTGCCGCGCCGCCAATAATCAGCTCGTAGAAGCGGCCGCCGAAAGTGGCGATTAGCTTGTTACGCACCGAGCGATAGATGATGCCGCGAATACCGGGCAGTTTAAGCAGGAACTTTATCATGCCCTTTTCTATTTTGGGCTGTATTTGCTTGCGGTAGATTTTTTCTATCACTAACGGGACAGAGAGAATCAGATGCGGGCGTATTTCTTTGAAGGCTTTCACTATCACGGCTGGGGTGGGCGCTTTGGATAGGAACGTGATTTGGCATCCGAGCGTTGAAGGGAAAAGGTATTCAAACAGCAGTCCGAATACGTGCGCCATAGGCAGGAACGAAACGAGCTGATTTCGCGGTTTCAATGGCATGTGTTCCTGGGCATAGACGATGTTCGACCACAGGCTGCGGGCAGGAATCATGACGCCTTTAGACAGCCCCGATGTTCCCGAAGTGTAGGAAATGACACACACATGTTCGGGTTCGAGTTCCGGCAGTTTGAAGTCCTTAATAGAGAATGGCTGTTCGGCAGCGTCGAGCCACTGTTCTTTCAGCTTCTTACTTCTGCTCCACAGCGCGGTCAAGTCAGACAGATTAATAACTGCGTCGATTTCCGGCAGCTGCTCGCGGTCGAGCTTTTCCACGAAAGAATTAGCCACAAAAAGGAAGCGGGAGCCGGAATGTTTCAGTATATGGTGTATATCGGCAGTAGGGAAGTCGGGCAGTACGGGGACAGCAACAGCGCCGTATGTAATTATTGCCAGAAAAGCTATCCCCCAGTTGGAAGAATTGCGGCCCAGCAATGCAATACGGTCTCCATGCTGAATGGCCATAGCGCCGAAGAACCGGTGAATCCGGCTGATTTGTCCGGCAACCTGCCCGTAAGTATATGTCCCGCCCCCATAATCTGAAAAGGCTTTCAGTTTGCTGTGTTTCACAAAAGATTGTGTAAACAGTGCATTAAGTCCTGTATAGTTATTTTTCTCTGTCATGACATGTCGAAAAAAATTAATTTGTATTGTGTTCGGCAATAAGAAAACCAAAAATTTGATGCAAAGATAGTATTTTTTATTTGAGAAATACTTATTTTTGCCGGAAATTCCGAATACGGACATTTTACAGTTAATACATACAGGAGATAATCGGCAGATGAAGGCAATAATAATCATAAATCCGAAATCGGGTGTCGGGAAGCAGCTGCCTGTACGCACAATGCGCGACATGTTGGTCGGATTTGACATAACACTGCATCCGACAGAATATGCCGGTCATGCGGCGGAGATTGCGCGGCAGGCGGTTGGTCGGCAGATAGAGGCGGTCATTGCCATTGGCGGCGACGGCACCATCAATGAGGTTGCCGGAGAGCTGACGGGCACGGCCGCAGTGCTGGGCATCGTTCCCGCAGGTTCCGGCAACGGGCTGGCACGGCATCTGCATATACCGCTGAACGCTAATGCCGCATTGCAACTCATCGCGCGAAAAAAAATCACCGAAATAGATTATGGAATCATAAATGAACATAAGTTCTTTTGTACATGCGGGATGGGATACGACGCCGAAGTGAGTGAAAAAGTGCGCCGTCAAACGCACCGCGGCAAGTGGATGTATGCCCGTACAATCTGGCAAACGCTCGGCAACTACCGCCCCGAACACTACCGAATTACGGCTGGCGAGACCGTATATGAGACCGCAGCATTCGCCGTCACCTGCGCCAATGCGTCGCAATACGGCAATAACGCCTATATCGCGCCATACGCTGACGTCCGCGACGGGCTGCTCAATACGGTGGTCATAAAGCCCCTGAAAAAGCGCGAAATTCCGGTGGCAATTATCCGGCTGTTTACAAAGAAGCTGCATCGGCAGCCCGAATTTATGGAAATTGTTGCGCCAAAGTTAAGTATCGAGCGCGAAAATGCGGGGCCGATTCACATCGATGGCGACGCCATTGAGGAGGGAAAAATCGTCCATATAGAGGTCGTTTCAAGGGGTTTAAAAATCTTTGGAATTTGAAAATTTGATAGGAATTAGCGGACATAATTAAAAAAAGTTTAACTTTTGCGGCAAAAGGTGTTCAATGTAATAAATAACATCTAACTTTGCGCCATATTTTTTTATATACTTTTTGATTTTTGTATGAACATTTTTGTTGGAAACCTAAATTACTCCATCACGGAAGAGGACCTGAAGGAAATCTTCGGAGAGTATGGTGAATTAACCTCTGTAAAACTGATTACGGACAAGTTCACAGGAAAGAGCAAGGGCTACGGCTTTGTCGAGATGCCCAATGCTGACGAGGCGCGTAAAGCGATTGACGAGCTAAATGGTGCGGAAGCCGAAGGCCGAACCATCGTTGTGAACGAGTCAGTTGAGCGTAAACGAGACACCCCCCCCCGCAAACCCGGCGGCAGCTACGGCGGCTTTAAAGGTAATCGCGGCCCCAACAGCGGCGGGCATCCCCGTCGCGACGGGGGCAATTTCAAACCAAGGTATTGATTTGAAATTCTGTAAAAATGGCACGACCGGAGCAGACAGCTGCCCGCGTCGCTCCATTTCCGGTCGAAAGACTGAGGATTTTGCAAGAGGTTAAACACTGATTGCTATGACAGTAACAAATGGGAATTTGTAATAATATCCACTTTGTTCTTCTCATCCGGAACGGGGCTGTGTCAAAAGTCGTCCTGTTACCTTTCCATTACGGGTTCTTCCCGCAATGGGCTGCCATGCAGAGGGTATGACCGACGAAACAGCATGTCGTGGAAAGATTGCGCCCCCACGGCGAAGCGCCACGATAAGCCTTTTGAGACAGCCCTTTCCTATTTTTTTTGCCAAAATTCGGCACGGGTTGAAAAAAAACCGTAACTTTGCAGTTATGATACGTAATCAGAACACGGGCACGGACACGGATAATGACGCTACGGTTATCGCAGTAACCGAGCTGACTAAGCGCTTCGGCAGTTTTACAGCTGTTGACAGTATCAGCTTTTCGGTGCAACGAGGCGAGATTTTCGGCTTCCTGGGCGCTAATGGCGCCGGAAAGACCACCGCTATGCGAATGTTGTGCGGGCTCAGCAAACCCTCCGGCGGCCATGGGACAGTAGCAGGATACGATATCCGCTACCAGTCGGAAATGGTGAAGAAAAATATCGGCTACATGAGTCAGAAGTTTTCGCTCTATGAAGACCTGAAGGTCTGGGAAAATGTGCGGCTGTATGCGGGAATTTACGGCATCGACCGCCATAAAATACCGGCGATGACCGACGAGACGCTGGCAAAGATAGGGCTTACGCACGAGAAAAACACGCTGGTACGGGAAATCCCACTCGGATGGAAGCAAAAATTAGCGTTCTCGGTGGCCATATCCCACCGCCCGCGAATAGTGTTCTTAGACGAACCTACCGGCGGGGTTGACCCAATTACACGGCGCCAGTTCTGGGAACTCATATACGAGGCGTCAGCAAGCGGGATAACGGTCTTTGTTACAACCCATTACATGGATGAGGCCGAATATTGCAACCGCGTATCAATAATGGTGGACGGCCGCATAGAGGCGCTCGATACCCCTGCACAGCTGAAACTGCGCTTCCACAGCGACAGTATGGATGACGTGTTCTATCAGCTCGCCCGTAATGCCAAACGAAGCGACGCATAGCCGGATAATTATAAACATTAGTTCTTTTTTACACATGAAACCTTTTGAAGTTTTCCCCTTATTTAACGTCAATATCATCAAAGGACAGGGATGCTATGTCTGGGACGACGCCAACAACCGCTATCTTGACCTGTATGGCGGTCATGCCGTCATTTCAGTAGGCCATTCGCATCCGTATTACATAGCCAAAATCAGCGAGCAGCTGGCAAAATTAGGCTTCTATTCCAACGCTGTTATTAACCGGCTACAGGCCGAATTTGCCGAAAAGTTGGGGCGACTGTGCGGCTACCCCGATTATAACCTGTTTATGGTCAATTCCGGCGCGGAGGCCAATGAAAACGCGCTGAAATTAGCCTCTTTTCATACCGGACGGCGGCGGACGCTGGCTTTCGGGAAGGCATTTCACGGGCGCACCTCTGCCGCCGTCGCCGTAACCGATTCCCCCGCCTACCGCGCCCCGCTCAATGTGAGCGATGCTGTAACATTCGTGCCACTCAACGACATTGAGGCTGTAACGCGGGAACTGTCCGGCGGCGACTATTCATCGGTCATTATTGAGGGGATTCAGGGGGTCGCCGGGATTTACGTCTCCGACGACGAGTTCCTGCGACAACTGCGACAACTCTGCACCGATACGGGAACTGTGCTTATTCTGGATGAGATACAGTCGGGCTACGGCCGTAGCGGGAAGTTCTTTGCGCACCAATATGCGGGCATCCGTCCCGACCTGATTACCGTAGCCAAGGGTATCGCCAACGGGTTCCCCATGTCGGCAATGCTGATAAGTCCTGAATTTCAGGCCATTTACGGACAACTTGGCACCACTTTTGGCGGCAATCATTTAGCCTGTGCCGCCGCAATCGCCGTTCTCGAAATCATGGAAAACGAGCGGTTAGTGGAGAACGCCGCAGAAGTGGGGGCTCATCTGCTCGCCGAGTTGAAAAAACTCCCGCATATCAAGGGAGTGCGCGGACGCGGCCTGATGCTCGGCATCGAATTTGCCGAATCAGCAAAAGAACTGCGCCGTAAACTGCTGTTTGAGAAGCATGTATTTACCGGCGCCGCAGGCCCCAACGTAATACGGCTGCTGCCGCCGCTGTCGCTGACCATACAGCAGGCCGACGACTTCCTTTATATTTTCAGCGGCCTGTTACAGGATTTCCGTTGAATGTAAACAGTTCGGATTCGGTTCGCGCCGATTGCAACTTGCCAAGCAGCTCTTGAACTGTTTCACTGTTCTGTGCGGCAACATTGTTTTCTTCGCCGATGTCTGTTGAAAGGTTATACAGTTCGACAGTCGTTTCTTCGGGATTGGCAACGTTGTATTGCACCAATTTCCAGTTACCCTGTCTGATTGCTTTGCGTCCGCCTCTCTCGTGAAATTCCCAATAGAGGTATTCATGTTGAGGCTGCTTGCTGTCGTTTCCGAACAAAGTCGGCACAAATGAAATGCCGTCGAGATTTTCGGGGGCGTCAATGTCGGCAAGTTCGGTCAGCGTGGGAAAAACGTCCCAGAACGCTGATATATGGTCGGTTGTTGTTCCCGCCTTGATTTTTCCCGACCAGCGGGCAATCATTGGTTCGCGGATGCCGCCTTCGTAGAGGTCGCGTTTATAACCTCTCAGCGGCCCGTTGCTGTCGAAATAATCGGGGTCGGCGCCGCCCTCAAGATGCGGCCCGTTGTCGGAAGTGAAAATAACGAGAGTATTTTCGTCCAACCCCAGTTCTGTCAATTTATCTAATATTTCGCCGACCTGTTTATCCAATATTGAGACCATTGCAGCGAAAGCGGCATGTGATTCGCGTTGTGTGCCGTAAGGTCCGCGTCTGAAGTTTTCGTCGCCGGGTTCTGCGCCTTTAAATTCCTTTTCCGGCAGAAACAGCCCCCGAAACGGTTCGATATATTCCTGCGGTGGCAGCAGTTCGGCGTGCGGGATAATGCTCGGATAGTAGAGGAAAAACGGACGCTCTCTGTTTTTCTCAATAAATTGCAGCGCCCGCTGATGGATAAGTTCTGGGGCATAAATGGCAAACTTGTCGCCGGAATTGTCGCCTAATAGAACTTTCGTCTCGTTATCCCACAAGTGGTCAGGGTAATAATTATGCGCCAGACTTTGGCAGTTATATCCGTAGAACTCGTCAAAGCCCTGTTTATTGGGGCTGCCTTCGGTATCGATATAGCCAAGTCCCCACTTCCCGAAAGCGCCGGTAGCATAGCCTGCCGTTTTCAGCGCCTCGGCAATGGTATAAGTTGAGGCGGGAATTGGGAACTGTCCTTCGGGCTTCCATCCGCGATTGCCTCTGATGAAAGTATGTCCGGTGTGCAATCCGGTCATCAACGAGCACCGCGAAGGAGCGCTGACAGTTGTGCCGGCATAATGCTGGGTGAACCGCTTCCCCTCGGCGGCAAGCCGGTCAATGTTCGGCGTCTTAAAACGCGACTGCCCGTAGCAACTCAAATCGCCATATCCCAAATCGTCAGCCAGTATGTAAACGATGTTGGGAACAGATGCTTTTTCCTGCTTTTGCCCGCTCCGGCAAGACGAAAAAACTAATAACGGGGTAAGCACAATTGCTGTTGTCCTTCTCATAATTTATTAAGTATCAATTATTTCCAGTTATCCTTCTGTGTCAGAGATGTATTTATATCCAGCTCGTCCTGGGGAAAGGGCCAGGGCAGATTGTCGGACCTGTATTTCAAGGTTATCACAAAATAATGGCCGTCAGCGCCAACCGGATAGCGGGTATAAGTTGCAGGAGAATCAGTGAGAAATATCCCGTATTGGGGGGTATTGTCAAGTAAAGCGACCTCACCCCAGCGGATTAAATCCCAATATCGCAATCCTTCCCATGCCAGTTCTACTCGCCGTTCTCTTTTCAGTATTTCGAGCAGTTTTGACTTGTCGGTTTCCGTTACGGCAGGCATCTGTACGGATGTTCTGTTTCGGACGGCATTTATTGTCAAATCCAGCAAGTCGCGGTCAACAATTACGCCTTCGTTGATTTTACATTCGAGGTAACTCAGGAGAATTTCTGCGTAACGGATTATCGGGATATCGACGCCAGAGCTGTAAACGTCGCCTGTATAATCGTTATCGACGAATTTCTGCAGGCAATAGCCGGTCATTCCGGCGTCGTAGGTGAAGACGTCGCCCACTACGGTTGTTGAATCCGGATGCCCCTGATAAACACGGCTTTTAATAGTAGAAATGCCCGGGTAAAAGACCGTATAGAGCAGCCGCGGGTCTCGATAGTTGACGCCGTTCCTGACTACCGGAAAAGCGGGGTCATAGAGGCTGCTCTCTTCAATGGATTGGCCGTCAATGCACAGATAGTCGTTTATCAGTCCCTGAAAGGGGTTCAGATGATGCCATCCCCCGTCAAGGCTCGGACGGTAATAGAGCTGGGTGCTGTTGGCGATTTCCCCCGCGAGATATTTTCTGGAGAAGATTATTTCACTGCTCTGTTCATTTTTGCCGTTAAAAAGCTCGGAATATTGCGGGTCAATCTGGTGCACCTTCAGGTCAATTATTGCTTTGTAGGCGGCAGCGGCCTCCGTCCATCGCTTTTCAGCCATCAGCAGACGCCCCTTGATGCCTAACGCTGCCGATTTGATAATCCGGCCATGCTCCGCTGCAGGGCGCGTGTCGGGTAAATCGCCGACTATTGCATCCAACTCTGTCAGCACAAAATTGACGATATCCGCTTTCGGGGCGCTGTCAACCGTGATAGATTCGTTCATCGTCAGCAGTTTTGTAACTAATGGCGCCCCACCCCAATATTGCGCGATATTAAAAAAGGTATAAGCGCGCAAAAACCGCACCTCCGCGACCATCTGTGCCTTTGTAGTGGCATCAAAATCGGGTATCCTGTCCACGTTTTCAAGGAAATAGTTACAGCCTGCGATTTCACTGTATGAATTGTTCCAGTAACTTTTCACTTCGGAAGTGGAAGCGGTCAGGTTGCCGTATGTGAGGAACGACGAATTAGGCTTGCGATTGATGCCATTGTCTGTATTCTGGTCAAACGAGATGATGTGCTCGGCGCTGCTCCATGTTGTGGCTTTGTTATAAACTCCGGCAAGCGCCAGCAGAGCATCGTCGGGCGTAGTCCAGAAATTCTCCGTAGAAAGCTGAGTTAAAGGCTGCTTGTTGAGTATGCCGTCCTCGCAGGATGCAAGTATTATGCTGGCGATGAATAATGTTTTAACTTTCATAAATTGCTTCTTTAAAAATTAATATTTAGCCCCAGAATATATGTTCTTGACATCGGATAGTGAACACCTTCGCCGGTCTGGACGTCCAATTCAGGGTCCCAACCTTCGAAGAACCTGTCAAAGGTCAGAAGATTTCTTCCGGCGAGATATACCGTCAAGTTCTGGATTTTCAGGTTTTGGGTTATTGTTTTGGGGACGTTGTAGCTGACCTGTGCTGCCCGCACTTTCAGGAATGAGGCGTCCCAAGCCCAAAATGTAGAGATGTAGGAATACGGTTCATCCGTGCCGCCTCCATGCGAATAGAAGCGCGGATATATAGCGTCATGGTTAGGATTCTCCTTTGTCCAGCGGTTGTTCCACATCCACTGTTGCACATTTGATTTGTTGGCGAAGGCCCGTCCGGCCATGTTGCTGAGGTAACGGCGCATACCTCCGGCGCCATCGAATGTTATGGAGAAGTCGAAGGCTTTATAGCCGACGTCAAATCTGGCGCCATAGTAGTATTTTGGAGACGTCTGACCGATAACGCTTCGGTCATATTCCGGGTCAACTTTCCCGTCGGGGACGCCATTCGGCCCGCTGATGTCTTTGTAACGGATGTCGCCTGGTTCGGGAGTGTATGGCTGGTTATCATAATTCGCGATGTCATTGTCGTCAACGAACAGTCCGTCGGCCGTATATCCGTAGATAGCGTTCAAGGGTTGCCCGATAAAGAGGCCTTTAGCAATATCTTTTTCCACATCACTCAGCTGTAACACTTTAGTTTTGACATAAGAGAAATGCGGCGCAACACCGAATGACCAGTCTCTGTTTTTCCACTGATAATTTAATTTCAGGTCTATTCCGCGATTTTGCACTTTTCCGGCATTGTAGGGTGCGGCGGACAATCCGAGTGTTCCTGCGGTCGTGATGCTGTAGAGGATGTCGCGGGTAGTCTTGTCATAGAGGTCAACGGACGCGGTCAACCCGCCGTTGAGGATGGTAAAATCGAGCCCGATATTGGTGATACCGGTCGTTTCCCAGGTGATTTCGCTATTAGGCACCGTGTTCAAAACGATACCGGAACTCACCGTATTGCCCCAGATAGCATTGCTGCCGGAAAAGAGCATGGCCTGGTAGGGATAATTGCCGATTTGCTGGTTGCCCAGTTCTCCGTAAGAAATGCGCAGCTTCGCGTCATACAGCCATGGGGCAGTGTCTTTTACAAATTGTTCATCTGAGACACGCCATCCGGCCGAAAATGAGGGGAACAGGCCGTATTTATGCCCCTTGTCGAAGCGTGAGGAGCCGTCGTATCGGACATTTGCCTCGAACAGGTACTTTCCCAGATAATCATATTGCAGGCGGCCGAACCAGGAAACGAGCGCCCATTCGGACGTGCCGCCGGTATTCTTCTGATTTACCGAACTTGCCGCATCCAGTTCCGACAGCTCGTTTGTCGGGAAATCGTCGCGGTAGCCGGTAAGATACTCATACTTGCTCTCAATTTGGGAATATCCGGCAAGTGCGCTCAAAGTGTGCGCGTCGATTCTCTTTTCGTATTTGAGCAATCCTTCGAGAGTTACCTCCCGTTGTGTGTTCCAGTTGACGTCAATTTTTGCCGGTCCGGCATAGTTGGTATTGTCAATCTGCTCGTCGGCAGAAAACAGCTTATAATTGGTGTGGTCAAAGACATAGCCGCCGCGTCCGGTAACTGTCAGTGATTCAAGGATTTTCCATGTCAGGTCGGCATTTGCTGTGAAATAGTAATTGCGGTCTAATTCATAGGAAGAGGCGTCGAGGTCTGCCCAGGGGGCGCCTTTATCGACACGTCCGTATTGGCCGGCGGAGGTACGGCCGGCGATAGCGGCCGGCATACGCGCGATGCGTGTTACCACGCGCATAGTGGTGCGGTCGCCGGTCTGTGCGGCAGGCCCTGTTTCATCGTCTGCTGTTCCGGCAACGTTGACCGCCAATTTCAGCTTCGAGGTCAGTTCGCTGTCGAGGTTTAATCTGAAATTATACTTGTTATAAAAGTTTTCGAGGTTGTCCCGGTAGCTGCTGTAGCGATTGTTCTGTAACAGTCCGTCGTTTCGCAGATAGCCGACCGAGAAGCGGTAGCTCGTCGCGGAATTGCTGCCAGCCATGGATAAATCATGCTTCGTTTGCCAGGCTATATTGTTGAAAGCCATCTCATAATGCTTATCGTTAGGATAATGGTCATGGTCGGTTCCTTCCTTGAATTTTCGGATGTCTTCGTCAGAATATACGGAACCTTGCCCCGCATTGGTAAGCGCCTCATTATAAGCCTGGGCATATATCCAGGAATCCACGAACCGCGGATAATCAGCCAGTTCGCTAAAGCCGACGGCAACGTTGTAAGTAATTTCGGTTTTGCCTTTGGCCCCTCTTTTGGTCTGGATAAGGATGACCCCGTTTGCGGCCCGCGAGCCGTAAATTGCGGCGGAGGCGGCATCTTTGAGCACCGAGATGCTTTGTATGTCGTCTGGGGCTACCGCATTAAGCGAGCCGGGGATTCCGTCAATTAATACAAGCGGGGTACTGCCTGCACTGCTGAAAGTGCCATTACCGCGGATTACTAATGAGGGCGACGAGCCCGGCCTGCCATCCAGCTGGCGGATTTCGATGCCGCTGACTTCCCCCTGCAACGCCTGCCCAACCGAAATTACGGGCTTGTTGGCGAGTTGCCGGTTGGAGACGGTCTCCAAAGAACCGGATACATTTCTCTTGGCGTTAGTACCATATCCTACTACAACGACCTCGTTGAGCAGGCTGAGGTCTTCTTTCAGCGCAACAGTCAGCTCGCCTGTAATCTCATAAACGTCAATCGATTGCGGCTTGTAGCCGAGATAACTGACCTCAATAACGACAGGCAATTTGCCGACCGTCAGCAGGAACCCGCCATTATTGTCGGCAGCTACGCTGGTGGTCGTGCTTTTCACCACCACGCTCGCGCCGACGATTGGGTCGTTAGTGCGGGCGTCAACAACGCGCCCCGCAATTGTTAGCTTTTGCGCCGACACGGGGAATGTTACGACCGTCAACGCCACAAAAATAAAAAAGAAAACGTACTTTCTAAAAAAATGTTGTACCTTACCCCTATAAATTCTCTCTCCATTTCAAAGAACGTATAAAATCCTTGGTTGTCGCCTTTGGTTTGCGATTTTCCCCTGCGAGTTTGGTCTTCCCTTTAATGGCAAGGCATTAACTCATGT
>JAISSS010000129.1 GCA_031272965.1 Bacteroidales bacterium
GGGTGCATGGAGCTGAACGCCACAATCTCCGACGGCTTAAACTCCGTCAGCGGCAGGTTATTAGAGAAAATGAAACGCCGTACAGCCAAGCGGTGAAATTCCAAATCAAGCGGGTTAACATCCTGTGCATGGACGGCTACAGTTGCCGCGCTTATTAAAAATGCTGTAAAAATGGACTTTTCAATATTCATACAGGTCTTGAAGTAAATTATTTTTCTGAATACTTGTCGCCGAAGCTGTCAATGGCGTTTTCTTCGCCGGCTAACCACAGCACGTCGTCGCACTGGAGGACGAAATCGGCGGGGAAGTTGGTGATAGAATGGCCGTTGCGGTCGATGCCGATAATCATACATTCGGCCCTTTCGCGGGTGTTTATTTCTCTGACTGTTTTGTTGACTAAGGGCGAGTTGGCCTCGATGACGTAATGTGACAGGATGATGTGGTGAATAGCCTCGTCTTCGGGGCCGTCGTGCGACTTATACTGCTCAATGCGGTCCATGCACTGCTGTATTTCCTCGTCCGAGCCGACCACTACTAACTTATCGAAGGGGTAGAGGCGGACATTGCCGTCAGGGATATTGATTTTCTGGGAGCCGCGTATGACAGACACGATATTGACGCCCGATAATTGCTTGAAATTCAACTCTTTAAGAGTGCGGCCAACGCTGGGCGAGTTCTGTGATACTACAACTTCTTCGATATGTATATCTTTGTCTAACAGGTCTTTAACGGTCTGTTTATTGACAGTTTTCATGCGTTCTTCGAGGAGTTCCTTGCGGTTTAGATTTTCGAGGAAGGTGCGTTCGATGCGGCGGGAATGTTTTTTAATCATCTGAGACCAGATAATCACGGCGACTACGAGCATTGCCACCACGAACAGCACGGCTGTGGCGTTGGGAAACAGCGGTATCAGCACGGTCATCACGAGGAAGATGCAGATGATATAGCGGGCGACGACGAGCATGGTCAGGCCGGTACGGTTGAGGCGGCTGTCAGCCCATAACTGCTTAAATTCCCGCGATTTGTTTTTCCGCATCACCATAGCGCGCATGAATGGGGCAATGACGGCGATGGTGATGAACGCTACTAAGAGTTTGCCCCAGAACGAGGGGATTTCGCGCAACACCCAAGGCCGTAGGAATTGCCCGGCCACAAACACAAATGACAGGCATATCAGCGTATATAAGGCCACCATACTTAATACTTTCTTCAACAGCGTATTCCAGTCTGACCGATGATTGACCGTTGTGGAATAGCCTTCCGAGGAGTAACCTTTCAGCAGGCGGCTCCATTTCTGGGGCACCCGCTTCTCCAGAAACCCGTAAACAGGCCCTGACGCCTTTATGAAGTAGGGCGTACAGAAGGTGGTCAGCGTCGATACCGACACGATAACCGGATAGAGGAACTCATCAATAACCTTGAGGCTGGCGCCCAGGGTGGCGATGATGAACGAAAATTCGCCTATTTGTGACAGACAGAAGCCCGACTGGATAGCCACTTTAAGGCTCTGCCCCGACACAGATACCCCCACGATGGAGAAGGAAATCATGCCCACAATCACTACGCCACTGATTATCAGTATAGTACCGATATGCTCCATGATGATGTGCGGGTCAATCATCATGCCTACCGACACGAAGAAGACGGCGCCGAACAGGTTTTTTAGCGGTTCCACCAAATGTTCAATACGTTTCATCTCAATCGTTTCGGCCAGAATGGAGCCCATCACGAAAGCGCCCAGCGCCGAGGAGAAGCCCGCCGAGGCGGCAAACAGCACCATGCCCAGACACAGCCCGATAACCACCACTAACAGCGTCTCGTTGTTGAGGTATTGCTGGAAACGGTTCAACAGCGTGGGTATCAGGTAGATACCTACCACAAACCATATCAGCAGGAAAAATACCAGCACCATGATGTTCTTGGCTAATTCCACGCCCTCAAACTGCTGGCTGACGGCGAATGTGGAAAGCAGCACCATCATCAGGATGGCCACGAGGTCTTCTACAATGAGCATCGCGAACACTATGTTGGCGAACTTCTGCTTTTGCAGTCCCATGTCGGTGAGGGTTTTTATGATGATGGTAGTTGAGGCCATTGAAATCATGCACCCCAAAAACACGCTGTTCATGGTTGACCATCCCAGCAGTTTTCCGGCTAAATAGCCGACAGAAATCATCGAGCCCATGGAAATAATGGTGGCCACTGACGCCGAGCCGCCAACGCTGAGCAGTTTCTTGAAACTGAACTCAAGACCGAGCGCAAACAGCAGGAAAATCACGCCGATTTCCGACCATGTGGCCACGTTGGCGCTATCGCTCACCGAGGGGAAGAAGCCGAGATTGGGGCCAACTAAGAAGCCGGCCATAATGTAGCCCAACACTACAGGCTGTTTCAACCATTTAAACAGAATAGTTACTACTCCGGCAGTTATCAGTATCAACGCGAGGTCATGTATCAGTTCAGGTAGATGTCCCATAATATATTGATTATCAAATTATCAAATTATTAAATGAATTTACTTAATTTTACACTCGAACATTTTGCGGCCTTCAATGAACCCTTCGAGCAGGTCTCCGATAGCTACCGGCCCCACTCCTGCGGGGGTACCCGTATAGAGCAGGTCTCCAATTTTCAGCGTTAAGAAGCAGGAAACATGGCTTATCAGTGCGTCAATGCCGAAGAGCATATCCGCAGAATCGCCCTGCTGTACGGTTTGGCCGTTCTTGCGCAGCTCAAATTTAATCGACTGTATATCAGGCAGTTCACTCTTATTAATGAAGTCGGGGCTGACGAGCGCCGAGCGGTCAAAGGCTTTAGCCTTTTCCCACGGCAGGCCTTTTGCGCGCAGCTGCTGCTGCAGGTCGCGTGCGGTAAAATCAATGCCCAATCCTATCTCGTCGTAATAGCGGTTGGCGAAGCGCGGCTCAATATGCGTTCCCAGCCGCTTTATACGGACAACCAATTCGCACTCATAGTGCAGGTCGCGGCTGAAATCGGGGATGAAAAAAGGCTCGTTATTGCGCAACAGGGCCGAATCGGGCTTCATAAAAATGACCGGCTCTTCCGGCGCAACATTGTTCAGCTCCCTGACATGCTCGCGATAGTTCATACCTGTACAGATGATTTTCATATTGCGGAGTATTAAAACGCAAAGATACATGAAATTTTCGGATTAGCGCTCAAAAATTTTTGCAATATCATTAACAGTATCAATGAGAGGGCGGCATGTGAAGCCTGTAGCGGCGGTCAATTTAGAGCCGTCATAACGGGTTTCGGCGGTGAGGTTGGCAATAAATTCCGCTCCGCCGAAAGTGTTCTTTAGCAGTCGGGCGCCAATCCGCAGGGCGAATTCGGAGGCTACATGTTTTGGGCGCGGTTTATGCAGAGCATCGGCAATCATGTTAAGCAGCTCGCGGAAGCTGCGGTTTTCGCTGTTAAGCACATAGCGGCCGCCTTTGCAGCCTGCGAAATGCGCATCGCTCATCAGCAACGACATTGCCGCTGCAACATCGCGCACGTCCACGAAACCGCAGACGCCTGGGGGATAGAAGTTCAACCCGCTGTTTACTGCCTTAAACATACCCGGATTGCCGCTGTTCCAATCGCCTGCGCCGAGTATGATAGAGGGGTTAACTATCACTGCCTCAAGGCCTTCTGCGATGCCGCGCCATACTTCCATCTCTGACAGATATTTACTGATGCTGTAAGCCGACTTGCCGATGTGCGATGTCCAATAGCTGTCTTCGGTGAGCATTCCACCATCATTTTCCAATGTGAATGTAGAACTCACGTGGCAAAATTTGCGAATATTATATTCGAGTGAAAGATTAACTATATTAGCAGTAATTTCTGTATTTGTGCTGATTATGAGGTCATGGTCGTTATTATTGAACGACACGGTGGCTGCGCAGTGATATATATCTGTAACATTTTTGAGTAATGGTTCAATTTCTGCGGGATACAGCAGGTTGCCTTTCACCCATTCAATACTGCCCATTGCGCTTTCAGTGTCCGCAGTGTAGAATGAAAAGATGAGTCGTGCGGTATCCAATTCATTGTTATTAAAGTATAATGCTCTTATTTTAAGATTTTTATTGCGCATCAGTTCGAGTAAAAGATGGCTTCCCAGAAATCCTGCGGCGCCGGTTACGAGAATCATAGTGTACCTCCTTTCTTAATGGCCAGCGGCGAGGGGGCAGAGGCCGGATACGGGGGGCGGACGCCGAAATCGCGGGCCGAAATCGTCGCTATCGGTACGCGATATACGGCGACATTATTGACCGAGGGCACCGCAAATGTGAACGAATGGGGGCTGTATTGTGCCATAATCACATGAAGCAGGCGCTCTTTCTCGTCAAAGTCGGTTACTTCCTGCAAAATACCTTCCACAATGACTGACTTTGACTGTACGCGATAGCTGCATCCCACAAGTTTGTCCTGCCATGTTACAGTGTCGCCCAGCGTCCAGTTGATACAGACCGTGGGGTTGCGGCGCAGTGTCTCCGGCAGTCGGCCATCTTTGCCCGAATGAAGGATGACGCTGTCGCCGTCGAGTGCGAAGTTCATCGGCACCACGTATGGTATGCCCGCATCGCAAACGCCCAGCCAGCATGTGCGGCATGCCTTGATAATGGCTTCCATCTCTGGGCGACTGTCTATAATTAGGGTTCTCATAATGATTATAATTTCATGTATTATTTAAAAAAAGGATGCTGTCGTGCAATATGTTCATACCAGAACATGGCCACTGCTGTTGCACATTGCTGGCCATCCATTGCGGCCGACACGATGCCGCCGGCATATCCGGCGCCCTCGCCGCATGGAAAAAGCCCGGCCAGCTCAATGTGCTGATGCTTGTCGTTACGCGGGATGCGCAGTGGCGAGGAGGTGCGCGATTCCACTCCGGCAATGATGGCATTTGACGAGGCGAAAGCGCCGTCAGTACGCCGGTTGAACAGTCTGAATCCGCTACGCAGCCGCTCCGATATATGCGCAGGCAGTTCGGTATGCAACGGGGCTACCGTCAGTCCCGGATAATACGACGAGCTCGGCAAATCGGTTGATTTTCTTCCAGCGATGAAGTCTTTAAGTCGCTGTGCTGGAGCTGACTGTGTGTTGTTAGCTAAAGCAAAACATTGCTGTTCGAGCCGCCATTGCATCTCTAATCCTGCGAAGATGCCGTGCTGTTTGAAGTGTTGTTGGGCGTCTTCGGGTTTTATCTCTACCACGACGCCGGCGTTGGCGAATGGCGAATTGCGGCCGGATGCAGACATGCCGTTGACCACTATCTCGCCTGGGGTGGTCGCTGCGGGAATGATGAATCCGCCCGGGCACATGCAGAACGTGTAAACGCCGCGGTCGTTCACCTGTGTGGCAAAATAGTATTCCGCAGGCGGGAGAAATTCGCTCCGCTGGGAGGTATGATATTGCATGGTATCAATCTCGGCTTGCGGATGCTCTATGCGCACCCCCATTGCAAATCCTTTGGCTTCCATTGATATTCCCGCCTCGTCTAAGAAGCGGTAAACGTCGCGGGCGGAATGGCCGGTAGCCAATATGACCGGCATACGGTCATAGCGCTGCCCGTCGGTGGTGGTCAGTCCTATGCAGTGTTTTCCCTTGATAATCAGGCCATTAACGCGGCATCCGAAGTGTACTTCGCCGCCGGAATCAATGATTTGCTGCCGTATATTCCGTATGATACGCGGCAACTTGTCGCTGCCGATGTGGGGATGAGCATCGATGAGGATGTTCGGGTCAGCGCCGAACTGCACAAATAATTCGAGAACTTTCTTTACGTCTCCGCGCTTGGCAGAGCGGGTGTATAGCTTGCCGTCAGAGAACGCCCCCGCACCGCCTTCCCCGAATCCGAGGTTGGAATCGGGATTGATGATACCTTCGCGGAAGATACGGGCGATGTCGCGCTTGCGGTCGCTCACGGCCTTGCCGCGCTCGAATACTATGGGGCGGTAGCCGAGTTCTATCAGTCGCAGCGCGGCAAACAGCCCCGCCGGACCGGCTCCAACAACGGCAACAGGACGCTCATTCTCGACATTGCGAAAATCATATATCGATGAGACGACCTCCGGCTTCTTCTCATCGATATAAACTTTTAAAGCGAGATTGATGCGGACGTTCCGCTGTCGGGCGTCCACAGAGCGCCGTATCACTGTTACCTCTTTTATCCGGTTTTTCTTCACTTTCAACATTTCGGCGGCTAACGACAAATAAGCGTTGTACGAGACAGCCTGCCATGGTGTTAACGAAAGAGTCAGGTCTATTATCATGAGTGGGTTATTTTTCTGCTATATAGATTGTTACGATACCGAATGTCAAGCGTTTTTGAGCAACGCCTCCGAATCCGGCCTGTGTTAATTTGGCCATGAAATCGGCGCCGTCGGGGAAGGCCTCCACCGATTGCGGCAAATAGCGATAGGCGGAGGCATCGCGCGAGAACAGGCGGCCCAGCCACGGCACCATATAGTGCGAATACAGCGCATACAGCTGCCTGACAGGGAATATCCGCGGTCGCGAGAACTCAAGGATTACGGCCACCCCGTTTTTAGAGAGAACGCGCTCAAATTCCTTCAGCCCCAAATCGAGCCGCTCAAAATTGCGCACACCGAAAGCCACTGTTACCGCATCGAAAGCGGCGTCTTCAAAGGGCATATCTTCGGAGGCGCCCTGCCGGAAACTTATGATGCCCTCCAATCCTTTTTTCTGCACTTTTTCGCGTCCGATACGGAGCATTTGTTCGGAAATATCATATCCTGTGATTGATTCGGGATGCAGGCGGCGGGCAACTGCGATGGCGAAATCGCCGGTGCCGGAAGCCACGTCTAAAATGCGGGCCGGAGCATGACTTTTCAGGATATTGGCTGCCTTATACCGCCAATAGCGGTCGATTCCCAAGCTCAGGAAATGATTCAGGAAGTCGTAATGCGGCGCAATATTATTGAACATATGTTCTATATGTTCTTTCTTTTTCTCGATGTCAGCCCCCTTAGTCATCAGTGAACTTTCATTTTATCGATGAAGCCGAATGATTCGCTGTCGATGCGGATTTCGCCGGAAGTAACGTGTCCCACCGCAAAGAAGGGGATTCGCTGTTCCTGCATGAAGTCCACAAACCGGTCGAAGTTCTCCTGCGGTACCCCCACAAAGCCGCGTCCCATTGATTCGCCAAAGAGGAAAGCGTCTTTGCGGATTTCGGCGTCGGTGGTGATGTCGAAACCCACGCCCATTGGCATTGCGGCACGCATCAGCGAAAAGAACAGTCCGCCGCGTCCGATGGGATTCGCCGAGGTAATTAATTGCCGGTCAATAAGTTGCCGTACGGTAGCTATCATCCGTACTTCCTTGTCCAAATCGAAATACGGCAACGGCGAATTGGGGATTCCGCAGTGAAATTCGAGGTATTCCGAAGAGTTTATGTCGTTGACCGATTCGCCGATGACGAATATGTTGTTGCCCTTTTTTTTGAGCTTATGGTCGAGAATTTTATTGATATTTTCTACCAGCCCCATCATACTGACGATGAGGGTTGCCGAAGGGTTGCGGCCTGCGGGGGAGCAGTCGAACCTGATTTTTCTTTCGGAAATTTGCAGGCCGAAAGCTGAGGCGGCCCGTTCCATGCCTTTTTTAGCGGCGGCGGCTATCTTGTCCCCTTTCGGGTCGCCGATATTGAGGTGATACAGGAACGCGCTGACCGCCACCGGTCGGATACCGTAACATACCAGCCGACGGGTAGCCCGCGTAATCAGGATTTCGATTGCCGTCTGCGGCGAGGTCTCTAAATGCCGGTCAAATGCGTGAGTGGTCATTGCCAATTTCTGGCCGGAATCGGTGGTAAACAGCCCGCCTTCATCCACAGCAATATCCTCAAGTATGGGGCCTTCTTCCGTGAAGTCGTTAAAATAGTTCACCGGCGCCAGATTAGGATTGGTTATAAGGCTGTACACAACATCCCTGACGTTCTTCGGCTCCTGTATCTGTTCAACTGCGAACCCGTCATCTTCAAATATCTTTGTCATAAAAGTCGTAATAAATCCCTGTTAAAATGGCAAAGATAATCAAGAAAGCAATATGAAGGCCATTTTTAGGCACCTGTTGGGGAATTTATACTTTCTGTTAATTTTTTATTAAGCAAAAAAAGCACGTTCAACATGCGACAATTTAACAGTTACGATTTACCTGTTCGATGCTATTTTGCCCCTGTTGCGGCGAGTATTTCATCCACAGCGGCAGCGAGGCCGTCAACATTTTTGCCTCCGGCGGTGGCGAAGTGGGGTTGGCCGCCCCCGCCCCCCTGTATATGTCTGGCGGCATTGCGGACGATGAGCGAGGCATTGAGACCATCGGCCACGAGCGCATCGCTGAGCGCCAGGGTGAGAGTGGGCTTGCTGTCGGCGTCAGTACCGGCCACAACTGCGAACCGGTCGGAATATTCGCCCCGTAATTGCATGGCGATATTTTTCACCATCTCGGCGGGGAAGCTGCCCCTGATTGTCAAGACACGTATGCCGTTAATGTTTTCAATTCGCTGGGCGAGTTCTTTTTTGAGTGCGGCGGTTTTTTCTTTGCCGAACTCGTCAACCGCTTTTTTCAGCTCGGCGTTCTCGTCAATGGTTTTCTTCAACGCCTGCAGCAGGTTTGGCGTATTGCTGAACATTGTGCGGATGTCGGAGAACAGGTCCTGCATCGCGAAGAGGTATTTATCGCAGTTGGCGGCCGTAACGGCTTCTATGCGGCGTATTCCGGCGGCAATTGAACTTTCGCTCACTATTCTGAACGAGCCTATATTGCCTGTCCGTGTGACATGAGTGCCACCGCACAGCTCCACAGAATCGCCAAAGCGGATAACCCGCACACGGTCGCCGTATTTCTCGCCGAACAGCGCCATAGCGCCCATGCTCTTTGCCGCGTCAATGGGCACCTCACGGTGCTCGTCAAGCGGCATGTTGGCACGAATCGCCGCGTTGACGTCCACCTCCACGGCGCGGAGTTCTTCCGGCGTAAGTTTCTGGAAATGCGCGAAGTCGAAACGCAGCACTTCCGGCGACACAAACGAGCCTTTCTGCTCTACGTGGGCGCCGAGCACCGAGCGCAGGGCGTGGTGCAACAGATGAGTGGCCGAATGGTTGCACTCGGTCGCACGACGCCGGTCAACGTCAACTTCCGCCGTGAACGTGGCCGACAAATCAGGCGGTAGCGCATTGGTCAGATGTACAGAGAGGTTGTTCTCTTTTTTGGTGTCGAATATTTCTATATTTCCGGCGGCAGATTTCAGCAGGCCGCTGTCGCCAACCTGACCGCCCATTTCGGCATAGAACGGGGTGCGGTCGAGCACGAGCTGGAAAAATTCCCGATTCTTTTGCCGCACACGACGGTAGCGCAGGATGTGGGCGGCGGTTGTAACCTCGTCGTAGCCGATGAACTGCGATTCCCCCTCGCGCAGGGTAACCCAGTCGTTCAGTTCCACCGATGCGGCATTACGGGCGCGCTCCTTCTGTTTTTCCATTTCGACTTCAAAGCCCGCGCTGTCAGCGGTCATGCCGTTCTCTTTCAGGATGAGTTCGGTAAGGTCCAGGGGGAAGCCGAAGGTGTCATAGAGGGTGAACACATCGGCGCCGTCAACCTGCTTCTTGCCCTGTGCCGTGTAGTTGGCCATGATTTTGTCGAGCAGAGCTATGCCGTTTTCGAGGGTGCGCAGGAACGAACTTTCTTCTTCGCGGATAACTTTTTCGATAAGCGTTTGCTGGGTAACGAGTTCGGGGAATGTCTCGCCCATTTGGGCGACTAATGAGCCGACGAGCCTGCAAATGAACGGTTGTTTGAATCCGAGGAACGTGTAACCATAGCGCACTGCCCGGCGCAGGATTCGGCGGATAACGTAG
Source organism: Bacteroidales bacterium (assembly GCA_031272965.1). GTDB lineage: Bacteria > Bacteroidota > Bacteroidia > Bacteroidales > Prolixibacteraceae > JAISSS01. The sequence goes on from JAISSS010000129.1 coordinate 9,897, forward strand.
CCCGCCTTGACGTTGGAGGGCAGTTGGCCGTCAGCAACAGAGAAGGCTATTGCCCGCAGATGGTCGGCTACCACGCGCATGGCCACGTCCGTATCGGCCGCCTCGCCGTATTTTTTGCCGCACAGCCGTCCCAGGTCGGTGATGATGGTCTGGAACACGTCGGTGTCGTAATTTGATTTTTTGCCTTGCAGCGTCATGCAGAGGCGTTCAAAGCCCATGCCGGTGTCCACGTTTTTGGCGGGCAGTTCTTCGAGGCGTCCGTCAGCTTTGCGGTTAAACTGGATAAATACGAGGTTCCATATTTCGATAACTAAGGGGTCGTCGTGGTTCACGCGGTCGCGTCCGGGGATGGCGGCGCGGGCTGCGTCGTCGCGCAGGTCAACGTGGATTTCCGAGCAGGGGCCACAGGGACCGGTGTCGCCCATTTCCCAGAAGTTGTCATGCTTGTTGCCCAGCAGTACGCGGTCTTCCGGCAGATGTTTCAGCCAATAGTTTCGGGCTTCCGTGTCGAGGGGCAGTCCGTCGTCGTTGCTGCCCTCAAATACGGTGGCATACATGCGGTCGGCGGGGATGCCCATGCGCTCGTGCAGGAACTCCCATGCCCAGTCTATAGCCTCTTTTTTGAAGTAATCGCCGAAAGACCAGTTGCCAAGCATCTCGAACATGGTGTGGTGGTAGGTGTCATGTCCCACCTCTTCGAGGTCGTTATGTTTGCCCGATACGCGCAGGCATTTCTGGGTGTCGGCCACACGTGCGGATGCGGCTGCCTGATTGCCCAAAAATATGTCCTTAAACTGGTTCATGCCCGCATTGGTAAACATGAGCGTCGGGTCGTTCTTTACTACCATCGGCGCCGACGAGACTATAGTATGCCCTTTCGACCTGAAAAAATCAAGGAAAGCAGCCCTTATTTCTTTTGAACTTAAATACATCTGCAGAAAAATTTCAGGCTGCAAAAGTAATGCTTTTTCAGGACACGGGATTCCGAAACTGCTGAAAATTAAGCGAATATTATGAAACTGCGTCGCATATCCGCGCAGCGAAAGTCCATGAGCGGTTCAGTTTCCCCAGCTTTCGCGGTCGAGGCTGCGGTATTGGATGGCCTCGGATATGTGTTCGGCGGCCACGTCCGGGGCGCCGTCGAGGTCGGCGATGGTTCGTGCCACGCGCAGGATTCGGTCGTATGCGCGGGCCGACAGCCCCAGTTTGTCCATGGCATTCTTGAGCTGACGGTATCCGGCCTCGTCGGGTTTTACAAATTCGCGCATCTGTCGCGAGTTCATCTGAGCATTACAGAACACGTCGGGCAGCTCTTTGAAGCGTTCCAACTGGATTTGGCGGGCCTTTATGACGCGCTCGCGGATGGCACTGCTGGATTCTGTTTCGCGGATTTCCGACAGACGTTTGAATGGTACCGGCACGATTTCGAGATGGATATCGATGCGGTCGAGCAGTGGCCCTGAAATCTTGTTGAGGTAGCGCGACACGGCTCCGGGTGGGCACACACAGTCCTTGTCGGGATGGTTGTAGTAGCCGCAGGGACAGGGGTTCATTGAGGCGATGAGCATCAGGCTGGAGGGATATTCCACCGAATAACGGGCACGGGAGATGACAATCTTGCGGTCTTCAAGCGGCTGCCGCATCACTTCGAGGGCGGAGCGCCGGAATTCGGGCAGCTCATCGAGAAACAGCACCCCGTTATGCGCCAGCGACACCTCGCCGGGTTGCGGGAAGGTGCCTCCGCCCACTAAAGCCGTATCGGAGATGGTGTGATGCGGAGCCCGAAAGGGGCGTTCGGTCATCAGCGAGGTGTGGCGGGCGATTTTCCCGGCTACGGAGTGGATTTTTGTGGTGTCTAATGCTTCCCGCAGGGTGAATGGCGGCAATATTGAGGGCAGTCGGCGGGCCAGCATGGTTTTTCCGGCGCCGGGCGGGCCTATCATGATGACGTTGTGCCCTCCGGCGGCCGCCACTTCGAGGGCGCGTTTCACGTTGTCCTGCCCTTTGACGTCAGCAAAATCCACTTCGCACTTGCCAAGATTGCGGGCAAATTCTTCGCGGGTGTTCACGATGGTCTGTTCCAAAGTGGCGTCGCCGTTGAAGAAGTCTGTAACTTGCCGCATGTTTTCCACGCCATATACTTTGAGGTCATCCACTACGGCGGCTTCGCGGGCGTTCTGGGCGGGCAGAATCAGCCCCTCGAAGCCTTCCTCGCGGGCGTTGATGGCTATGGGTAGCGCGCCTTTTACCGGCTTCAGCGTACCATCGAGTGAGAGCTCGCCCATCAAGATGAAGTTCTGAAGCCGGTCGGCATTCACCTGTCCTGATGCGGCAAGGATACCTATCGCTATCGGCAGGTCGTAGGCCGAGCCTTCCTTGCGGATGTCGGCAGGCGCCATATTGATGACTATTTTCTTATGCGGCCAGCGGAAGTCGTTCTGCCGCAAGGCCGATTCCACACGCTGCTGGCTCTCCTTCACGGCGTTGTCGGGCAGCCCCACAAGGAAGAACTTAATACCTGTTGAGATGTCTGTTTCTACGGTAACGACAGCGGCATCAATGCCATAAACAGCTGAGGCATAAGTCTTTATCATCATAATAGATTTTCGTTACTTTTTACTTTTTATTCACTGACAAAACTGTATTTTCCCGACCCTATTTTAAAGAGCACATATCCGCCTTCCTTGCGCAGGTATTTCACGCCGGAGGCTGATGTGGCCGCCACGCCGGATTCGGTAACTTCTCCCGCATCGGAGGCGGGAATCCACACTGTGGCCGTGGCGTTGCCGGGAATGGTGATGTCCCACTGGAACTTGCCGTTGAGCTTCACTTGCAGGTCTGTACCGATATTTTTACTTATCGGAACGGAGATATCCTTCAGAACCTTGTCGGTAGCGTTCTTCCAGCTGCTTTTTATGAGGCCGCGCACCGATTTGTAAGAGGCGTTCACAGACGTGAGGCCATTGACGACATGCGGGCGCATGACAATCTGCTCAAAGGCGGCGCTGCCCGGCGCATTCCGGATGCCGGCCAAGTATTCATAATACCACACGATGAGGTCGCCCAGCAGCATGACGTGGTTATGCGAGTTCATGGCGGGGTCGGCGGTGTTGCCGTTCCACAGCTCCCAGATAGTGGTGGCATCGTTCTCAAGCATGTAGCCCCAGCTGGGGTAGTCACGGTTGGTAGCGATTTTCAGGGCGAGGTCGGCACGGCCGTGGTCGCTAAGCCCCCGCATCAGCCATTGAACGCCGACTAATCCGGTGGATATGTGGCTGGCAAAATCGTGCTCGGTTTTTTCCACTATATTGGCAAATACTTTATCCTCAAAGCCGTCCGGCACCATCCCGTAGCAGAGTGACAGCAGGTTGGCCGTAACGGTGTTGTTGCTGTATTGCGCCGTTTTGGAGTCGAAGAACTTCGCGTTATAAGCGTCTTTCACCACTTTCGCTTCGGTGGAAAAGGCTTTGGCGTCATCGGTTTTTCCCTGTAGATTTGCAAAGTGTTCCAAGAGGGTCAGCATACGGTAATAAAAGGTGGTGCTGAGCACGGCGCCATCGGTTTTTCGGGCGGGGTCTTTGGAATGTATCAGTTCCGGCTTTTCGGGCGGCATACACCAGTCGCCGTAAGTATCTTTGGTTACAATGTGGTCGGCAGTATGTTTGTCGTGCATGTAAGCCATCCATTTTTTCATGGATTCATAGTGCTTTGTGAGCGGCTGGCTGTCGCCGAACTGTTCGTAGAGCATGTTTGCGATGATGATGTATGCCCCGGGCCAGGTCATATTGTCGCTGTATATGGGCCAGTAGTTTGGCGCCACGTCGGGGATACTGCCGTCTTCGCGCTGTGCCTGTTCGATGTCGTCGAGCCATTTGGCATAGAGGTTATGGTTGTTGAAGATAAAGCTTTCGCCATGCGAGCCTACGGCGCGGTCGCCCAGCCAGCCCATACGCTCGTCGCGTTGCGGGCAGTCGGTAGGCATTCCGCGGTAGTTGCCACGTATTCCCCAATAGGCGTTTTTATAGACCTGATTGATGGTGGCGTCCGAAGTCGTAAACAGGCCGGTGGTTTCCATTTCGTCATATACCACTTTGCCGGTGAAGTCTGCCGGTTGGGGTGTTCCGGGGAAGCCGGTGATTTCTACGTAGCGGAAGCCGTGATAGGTGAACATTGGTTCCCATGTTTCGGGGGCGCTGCCTTTCAGGGTATAGACGTCCGTAACTTTGGCGGAACGCAGGTTGGCCATATAGAGGCTGCCGTCGGCGTTCACGGTTTCGGCGAAGCGCAGTTTTACGGCGGTACCTGCGGGGCCGGTAACGCGCATCTGCAGCCATCCGACCATGTTCTGTCCCATGTCCAGTATCCATGTTCCGGGGGTGAGTTCCTTGATGCTTTTTGGGGCGAGTTCTTCCATGACCTTTATGTTGGCGTTCAGCTGGGCCTCGATTTTTCCGTCCGGAGCGGCCACGAGTTCTGCGGGAAGCCATTTACTGTCATCGAATCCGGTGGCGTTCCAGCCGGGCATTTCCTTGCGGGCGTCGTATTCTTCGCCGTCATATTCGTTGTTGGCGATGATGGGACCGTTGGCGGTAACTTTCCAGGTGTCGTCGCTGACAACGGTTTGTTTGCTGCCGTCGGCATATTCTATTTCGAGCTGTAGCAGCATGCGCGGTTTGCCGAAGTGTTTGGCGCCGGGCTGCCGGAAGGAGAAGTAGCGGCCGTTGCCCAGAATTGTGCCGATAGCATTGCGGCCTGCGGTTATGGCGTCAGTAACATCGAATGTGTTGTATTTCACCACTTTAATATAGTCGGTCGGGGTGGGCGACAGCTCGCAGTCGCCGGTTTTCTGTCCGTTGAGGTATAGTTTGTACAGCCCCAGTCCGGAGATGTAGAGTGTGGCTTTTGCGGGTTTTTCTTTGGCGTCAAATTCCTTGCGGAAGTAGCGGGCGGCCAGCCGTGTGGCGCCTGCGGTAACGTCGTCGGGGAACGCCTGCTCAAGGCCGGTCCATTTGGCCTGCCAGTCGTCGGGTGTGAGCAGTCCCATTGACCACTGTGCGGGGGCGCTCCATCCGGCGCCTTTATTGGTGAGCACCTGCACTTTCCAGAAGTAGGTTTTACGGCTTTCAAGGGCGGTGCCACCGTAGGGCACGAACACGGAGGCCGATGATTTCACCTTTCCCGAATCCCAGATGTCGCCCTCATCAGCCGCCAATTTTTCGGGTGAGGAGGCCACAATGATGCGGCGGGCTTTCTGCACCACGCCCCGTTCAGGCGACTCTATTTGCCAGCTCAACCGTGGTTGCAGGCAGTCGATGCCTTGTGGCGACACTGTTAATTCGCATTGTGGCGACGTTACTTCAATCTGTCCATCTTCCTGCTGGCAGGCCAGCGACAGGGCACATAACATGACAATAAATCTTTTCATATAAATCAAATCAGGTTAAATTTTTCCCAAAGGTACGCATTTTTCGCAAAAGAACTACTGTTTACAGGAAAAAATTTTCTCAAAGCTCTCGGAGCCGCAGTTGAAGAGTAAATCGATGATACTCAGGTTGGGAATAAACGGGAAGCGCGGGTAGAACGCCTGCGTATAGGGGGTGCAGACAAACGCGGGGTCGGCCAGTGCACGGTGCGGTTTGGGATGTATGGCCTGCCGGAAGTTCATACATTCGGCAGGTACGCCTTCAAATTGCTCTGTAAGGTGTATTTTCGGGGCGATTTCGAGGATGCCGAATACGGTATGCAGTAATTGCAGGTTGAAGTCGAACAGGAATTTAAACTTTTGTTCATAAAAGGGGCGGAACTCATCGGCCAGCTCTTCGAAGAATGGCGTGGAGCCATACGCTGACGCTATCGCCTGCCAATGGACGTGCTGCCACGGCGTCGCGTATGAAATCTCAATATCTCTGATTTTCACCCTGTCGCGGCCATGCCTGTCCACCGGTATCATTATGGCTTCGGGGCCGTTGGCGGTAAGTATTACTGCGCGGTTGCGGTATGTCTGTTTGGGGAAGTTCTCGTCGCTTTCGAGCCATACCTGCTTAAACTGCAGGAATTTTGCCACATACTGTATCGGCGGCAGATACGCCGTACTCAGCAGAATTGCTTCGGCCATGATTATTCCGCCGGCGCTACAGGGGCGTCAATGGCGGGAACAGTTTCAATATCCGCGGGCTGCGGTTGCGGACTGTGGCTTTCAATCTCGTCGAGTTTTTTCTGCAGCTTGCGGTTGGTAGTTTTAAGCCGCCAGAGTTTCTGCGCCGACGCCACCCACGCTATCAGGAACCCGCATATCAGGCAGGTCAGCAAGGCCAGCACCAACGGCGCCTGAAATTCCCAGAAAAGCAAGTGCATATATACGTGCTGCGTATTCTGCAGGGTGAGCACTACTAACAACACGCTGATGACCAGCACTAAAAATGTCTTATTCATAGTCGCATATTTTATTGTTATTTTGGCGTTCTGAACATACGCCCCCATCTGTAACGGTGCAGCAATCCCTTTTCTTTGTCAATCGACAGCCAGATAAATACAGGTTTGCCAACGATATGGTCTTCGGGAACGAATCCCCAATAGCGGGAATCCGAAGAATTATGGCGGTTGTCACCCATCATCCAGTAGTAGTCCATCGCGAAAGTATAATGTGAGGCAGGCGTCCCGTCAATAGAGATTGATTCGCCGCTGACTTCGAGTTTATGGTTCTCGTAGGCGGTGATGATGCGTTCGTAGAATGGCAGATTGTCAAGGTTCAGCTCGACTGTAACGCCTTTTTGGGGAACCGTTATCGGCCCGTAGTTGTCAATGTTCCACGGGTATTTGGCGCTGAATGGGAATACGCCCTGCGGTTCTCCGGCCGGCATGATGAAGCGCTGTAGCGAGACCACATTGGGCAGTTTGCCGATTTCGTCGGCCTGTTGCTGGGTTAAGGGGCACTGTATTTTATTATCTTTCATGGTGATATCGGCATTGGGGATGCCGATTTTATCCAATGTGCGTCGGTTAATGGCTGCGCCGTTTGTCGTTATTTCATAGAAGAACTGTATTCCCGGATGGCGCTTCTGTTCCTGGCCGTTGACGAACAGCTGGCCGTCGCGGATTTCCAGCATGTCGCCGGGAATTGCAACGCAGCGCTTGACATAGTGCTCGCGCTTGTCAACGGGCCGACGGAACACCTTGCCGGTATATGATTCCGCGTCCCGTATGCTCTGGCGGCCGTTATACTGTATCTCCGAATAATAGTCGATATCGATTTTGGAAAATACCGAATCGCCGGCCGGATAGTTAAACACCACATAGTCGTCGCGCTCCACATGTCCGAATCCCGCGATGCGCCGGTATGGACGCTGTATCCATTCCACATACGACTTGATGCGGGTGCCGGGTATGGTGTGGTGCATAAACGGTAAAGCCAGTGGGGTATTCGCCAGCTTGGGGCCGTAAGCCAGCTTGCTGACAAACAGATAATCGCCCACCAGCAGCGACTTCTCCATCGAGGAGGTGGGAATATTGTACGCCTCAAACAGCAGCACCCGTATCAGCGAGGCCGCCACAACCGCGAAGAGGAAAGCATTAATCCATTCCACTGTTTTTGACTGTCGTCCATCCGGCGGGTTCTTCTTTTCCCAGAACATCCAATGAACTTTCTTGGTAATGTAGAAGTCGAAAATAATTATCAGTCCGAACAGCCACCAGTATTTGCATGTCCAGATAGCCCAAAGGCAATAGAGCAGGCATGCAATGGAAAATTTATACCATTTGTTCTGTCTGAGAAGCTGTAACTTGCCAAAAATATTTGCCATATAATTGCGTATTTAGGGTTTTAGATTCAGGAGTTGGTTCATCGTTAAGACGCCTTTTTTGCCTATGGAAAATTCGGCGGCTAATACGGCGCCCAGGGCGAATCCTTCGCGACTTTTGGCGCTGTGTTCGATGGTGATAGTGTCGATGTCCGATTCATAGCGCACTCTGTGGATGCCCGGCACCTGTCCTTCCCGGAGAGCGGTGATTTTGAGGCTGTCGGCGGCAGGGGTGTCCAGCGTCCACGATGTTATTCCGGGCAAGGTCTCGCAGAGCGCCTCGGCCAGTGTGATAGCGGTACCGCTTGGGGCGTCGAGTTTGTGGATATGATGCACCTCTTCCATTGAAACGCGATATTCCGGACGCCCCGCCATCAATTTGGCCAATTGCCGGTTAAGCAGGAAGAACAGGTTCACCCCCAGACTGAAGTTGGAGGCGTAAAAGAACGTGCCCTCTGCCGCATTCATGGCGCGGATAATGTCGTCCCACTGCGCCAGCCAGCCGGTAGTGCCGCTGACCACCGGAATCCCCGCGTCAAAACAGGCACGGTAATTGTCCGGTGCCGATTCGGGGCGCGTAAATTCAATGGCAACATCCGCCTTCTTCAAGTTGGCTGCAGTCAGCGCATCCCGATTATCAATATCTATGGTTAATACTACCGCGTGTCCTCTGCGTATGGCGAGCTGTTCTATAGCCCTGCCCATTTTTCCGTATCCGAGTAATGCAATATTCATTTATCCGATTTAGCAGTGCAAAGATACAAAAAAATCTCTTGCCGACTCAAAAAACAGCACATTCGCGCCACAAATAACAATGCTGCAAAAAAAAATAACCGAAAAATGCCACACATATTAAAAAAAATCTTATTTTTGCCGCGTATAAGTTTGTAACTATGAAAAGAAGTCATGTAAATACAAAAGGAGTAGCTTTGCGACCGGTATCCGGTTGCAGTGTTATGTTTTTGTTAAAAGATGTACAAACCCCGTCAATATATTTGGCTGTTTCCGAAAATATCTTACACACACACACACACACACACACACACACACACACACACACACACACAGCGCCCGATAAGAGCTCCGGAAGAAATTATCGTTTATTTAACAAGTGGCAAATAAAAAGCATTTGTTCATATATTACGTCGTTCACAGAGGACGTATATGTTCACTCGTTCTCATTCTGTTTTGTCGGCTATTGCCAGCGCTATTGTTCTTGCTCCTAAAAATAGCGTATGGCAATATCTCCCTGCCCCTCGCGTAACAGCGGGGGGCAGTCGGCAGAACGGGGATTTTTCAGTTTTCAGGTTTTAGCCATTTGTCTAACCATTCGCGGAACACCCGTTGCCAGAGGATTCCGTTTTGGGGAGATGTAACCCAGTGGTTTTCTTCGGGGAAGAACAGCAGTTCGGCAGGAACGCCGCGCATGACCGCCGCATTGAAGGCGCCCATGTTCTGCGTGTAGGGGATACGGTAGTCCTTTTCGCCGGTGATAAACAGTATTGGCGTATCCCACTTGTCCACATACAGGTGCGGAGAGGCGGCATACGAGCGTTGCACAGCCTCCTTGTCTTTTTCCCAGTAGGCGCCGCCCATATCCCAATTGGTGAACCACATTTCTTCGGTTGTTACATACATCTGTTCAAAATTGAAGATTCCGCAATGCGAAATGAACGCCTTGAATCGCCCCTGGTGGCATCCTGCGAGGTAGTTCACCGAGAACCCGCCGTAGCTGGCGCCCACAGCTCCAAGACGGCTCGCATCAACATATGGCTCGTGAGCCACATCGTCAATGGCCGCCATATAGTCCTGAATGTTGAGGCCGCCATAGTTCGTACTGATTTGTTCGAGCCATTCGCGGCCGAAGCCCGGCAGCCCCCGTCGGTTGGGCGCCACCACGATGTAGCCGTTGGCCGCCATCATCTGCATGTTCCAGCGGTATGACCAGAACTGGCTTACCGTGCTCTGTGGCCCGCCCTGACAGTAGAGCAGTGCGGGATATTTTTTGGTGGGGTCGAAGTGCGGCGGATAAATCACCCACACCAACATGTCTTTGTTGTCAACGGTTTTCACGGTGCGGCGTTCCACTTTTCCCATCGTCAGTTGCTTCATGATGCCTTGTGTAACGGTGGTCAGGGGGGTGTCGGCGCCGGATTCTGGGGCCACAGCATATATTTCTGCGGGCTGCGACATCGACATTTTCCCGGCGATGAGTCGGCCGTCAGCCGCCTCCTCAACGCTCGTGTAGTCGTGCATGCCGTTGGTGAGCTGTGTGATTTTACCGTCGGCAGGTGTGAGTGCGCAAATTTCATCCGTCCCCTGTATATTGCTGATAAACAGTAATTTGCTGCCGTCGCGATTCCATTTGGGGGCGGTGGCGTGATAGTCCCACTGCTTAGAGAAGTCGGTTTTCTGGCCGGAAGCCATGTCCATGATAATTATTCGGGGCTGGTCGGCTTCGTAGCCGTCGCGTTCCATACTGAGCCAGGCCATCAGCTTTCCGTCGGGCGAAAACGCGGGGTTAGTGTCGTAGCCCGACATTCCGTCGGTGAGGTTGTCGGTGCGGCCTGATTCGAGGCTGTAGCGGTAGAGGTCGGTGTTGGTAGATATGGCGTATGCTTTGCCCGTGAGCTTCTTGCAGGAATAGACGATGCTTTTGCTGTCGGGGTTCCATGCAATCTGTTCGAGGCCGTCCATCGGCTTGTTGGGGCAGTCGAAGCGCTGGCCGTCCATGATGTCGGTTCCGCCGATGATTTTCGCGCTGTAGGGGGCGACGAAGATATGGTTATACGTATAATCGTGCCACGTATCCCAATGGCGGTACATTATGTCGGTTTCTATACGGGCATTTGCCTTAGGCAGGTCGGGATAGATGTCATGTATATTTTTGTCGAGCTTTACCGGCTTGATATACAGTATGTTCGTCATATCCGGGGAATATTTGAAGCCGGTGATTCCGCCGTCGATGTCGGATATTTGGCGGACGTCGTGGCCGTCGGCGGCCATTTCCCACAGCTGCAGGCCGCGGTCGGCGGTCGGGGCGAGGTATCCTATTCGTTCTCCGTCGGGGCGCCATTGGGCGGCGGCCTCGTTCACGGCATTATGCGTCAATCGCACAGCCGTTCCACCGGATGTCGGTACAGAATACAGCTCGCGGTACGATTTGTTCTCTTCGATGTTGCAATATGTTACGGCAAACAGCGCCGTTTTGCCGTCGGGCGACACATCTATATTTCCCACACGTCCGAAAGCCCACAGTACTTCGGGGGTCATCACGTCTGAATCCAGTTGGGGCGTGTCGGGGACGTATGAGCTTGCCGCCTCGTTTTTTGGCGTTTTATTTTCACTGCAGTTCATTAATGTCATTGCTGTAAATAAGAATATTACCTGTTTCATGCCGTATCGGAAATTAAAGGTAAATTAACTATGCTTTCAGGAAGGGGTTGTTTCGGCGTTCAAAACGTATGGATGTTTCGGCGCCATGTCCGGCCCATACGGCGGTGTCGTCGGGCAGGCTCAACAGTTTGCTGGCGATTCCGTCGAGCAGCTGGCGCAGGTCACCATAGATGAAGTCTGTACGTCCAATACTGCCGAAGAAGAGCACGTCGCCGCTGAAGAGCTGTTTGGCGGTGGCGTCGTAGAAGCACACGCTACCGGGAGAATGGCCGGGCACGTGCAGTACCTGCAATGAGGAGGCGCCGAAAGTTAGCGGTTCGCCTTCCCGCAGCAGCCCGTCGGGGTCGCCAACTACGCCGGTAGGGATGTTAAACAGGTAGCCCTGCTGTACGGAATGGCGCACCAGGTCGATGTCGTTTTCGTGCAGCAGGAACGGTATGCCATACTGCCTGCGGCAATATTCCACGCCGAATATGTGGTCTAAATGGCCATGTGTGTTCAGCATTTTCACGGGGGTGAGGCCTTGCCCGCTGATAAAGTCCGACAGTTCCTGCTCTTCGTCGCTGCGATAGCATCCGGGGTCAATAATGACGCACTCTCCCGTCTCATCATACACAACGTATGTATTCACGCTGACGGGGTTGAATGTAAATTTCTTTGTTGTAATCATAAGACTTTTCCTTTAATCATCGGTACAAAGATAAATGTTTTTCCGGCACATACTTCTTCTGTGAAATTATTTTCATCATTACGGACGATGAGTACCATTTTTTGGGTGTCGTTTCCCACGGGGATGACCATTCGTCCGCCAATGGCGAGTTGTTGTTGCAGGGTTTCGGGTATTTGCGGGGCGGCGGCGGTAACGATGATTTTATCGAACCGGCCGGAATTTGGCAATCCGATATAACCGTCGCCGCAGAACAGCTTCGGGAAGTAGCCCAGTTTTGGCAGCCGTTGCTGGGCTTTAAGATACAGTTCGCGGTGCCGTTCAATGGTATATACTGTGGCGCCCATTTCGAGCAATACGGCGGTCTGATAGCCGGAACCGGTGCCTATTTCCAGCACCTTATCATGCCGCTGTAGTTGTAGCAGCTGGGTTTGGAACGCCACCGTATAGGGCTGCGAGATTGTCTGGCCTGCCCCGATTGGCAGGGCGGTGTTGTCGTAGGCCCAATGCAGGAACGTGTTTGTACCTTCCTCGGCGATAAACAGATGTCGGGGTATCTTGCCGATAGCCTGCAACACTGCCGCGTCGGTGATGCCCAGAGTGCGCAACTGCTCCGTGAGCTTTTGCCGTAGCCGCTGGTATTGCGGCTTATCTCCGATAATATCTGCCATTTATACAGTCTCTTGCCGTTTCATTATCCCGTAACACAGGATTTTCAGGATATTATCAACGCTGAGTTCCAGATTGACATTTCCGTAGGTGCCGGCCGAGAGGGGCATCTCAAGGCCCTTTATAGCCGTAATAATGGCCGTGGCTGACAGGGTGAGGTCGGAAATCTCAAAAATCTTCTTGCGTACCCCCTCCAACAGTATCCGCTTTATCATGCGGATTTCATCGAGCCGGTATTTCTCCTTGATATCTTCGATGAACTCCACGGCTGTATTCTCCGCTTCGATGGCATGATAGAAGTTGGCCAATCCTCTGAACGTTACTAATTTGGTGAAGATATAGTCCCGCAACTTCTCTACAGGGTCGGTATTACGCAACACAACCGTCTCTAACTCTTTCCGTAAAACATCGACCTCTTTCATGATTACCGCCTGAAAGATGTCCTCTTTACTGTTGAAGTAATAGTACAGCGAACTCTTCCCTTTACGGACGGCATTCGCGATGTCATCGAGGGTGGTCTTTTTATATCCGAACTTGCTGAATATATCCTGCGCGATATTCAATATTTGCTCCCTGTTCACATCTCGTTTGGCGATGTTGTCAACTTGACTTGCAACCATTTCAAAAAAGCATTAATAAATTTCAAAGTGTAAAGATATAGAACATTTGAACAGGTCAGTCGTTTGTGTATCCCGTATTGCTGTGATTTAACAGATAAATAATATTCGCGACTTATTTGTCAAAAACTGCTTGCATATTTTAGCATAGTGATTAGATTCCATTCTCCTGGGTTCCATTTCTGGTTGCCTGACCGAAAGTGGCATGCAATCGGGAAATCATTCCGAAATAATCCATTGCTCAAAAGCGGCTAAGAATTTTTTGGAGAAGGCGGCTGCCTCGGCCGTAAGCCCGCTGTCGTCCATGTAAATCGATGCGTCAAAATAAAATTCGGGCTGGTTCATCAGGCGCATATCAAGGAAGCAACAGACATTTTTCAGGTGCTGCTGGGCTCCGAATGTTCCGGTCTTGCCTGTGGAGGCGCCGATAATTGCGGCGGGTTTCCGCTTCCAGAGGTTCTGTCCGTAAGGGCGCGTAGCCCAATCAATAGCGTTCTTGAGGACGCCGGGAAAAGAGCGGTTATATTCCGGCGTAATCAGCAATACCGCATCGGCAGCGCGTACTTCCTGCCGGAAAGCGATAACCGGCGGTGGCGGCACGGTCTCCATATCCTGCGAAAAAAACGGCAAGGCGGCTATGTCGCAGGTCTTAAATACAAGGCGGGACGGCGCGAGCCTGCTCAATTCGCCATAAAGTCGCCGGTTCAGAGAATCCTTACTGATGCCCCCGATGAGGGCAAGTACTGTCCTGTCAGTCATCATGATGGTGCTTTTACTGAAAAAATAAAATACAAAGATACATCGAATCAGAAAATGCTGTATATTTGTACGGCAATTTTTTAAGATATGAGAAACTTGTTAATATTATTGTTTACTGTAATATGTGTGAGCCTGTACGGGCAGGCCGCCGATGACACCGGAATTATTGCGAAGGGCGCCACCCCGAAGCTGCTGTCCGATGCGTTCAGCTTCACCGAAGGCCCTGCCGCTGACGCACAGGGGAACGTGTATTTCACCGATCAGCCTAACGACCGCATCTATAAGTGGGCGATTGACGGCAAACTGTCCCTCTGGCGCGAAAAAACCGGACGCGCAAACGGCCTATATTTCGACCGTAAAGGCCACCTGCTGGCCTGTTCGGACGCCGACAACGAGATGTGGCTGTTCGACGCTGACGGCAACCACCGCGTACTGATTGCCGACTTCGACGGCAAAAAACTTAACGGCCCCAACGACCTGTGGATTGCCCCGAACGGGGGCATCTATTTCACCGACCCGTTGTATGCCCGCAACTACTGGACGCGAGACCCCAACCCGCAACAGGATGGCCAGCACGTTTATTACCGCGCCCCAAACGGCCAGCTTACCCGCGTGGCTGACGACCTGCAACAGCCTAATGGAATCATCGGCACCCCCGACGGGAAGCGCCTCTATGTGGCTGACATCCGCGCCGGAAAAACATATTCTTATGACATCTGCAAAGACGGAACATTAGCCAACAAAACCCTCTTCGCCCCGTCCGGCTCCGATGGAATGACCATCGACAGCAAGGGTAATGTCTATCTGACCGGAAAAGGCGTTACCGTGTTCAACAAAAAGGGCGAGAAAATAGCTCACATCCCCATTGACGCACAATGGACTGCCAACGTATGCTTCGGCGGAAAAGACCGAAAAACACTGTTCATAACCGCCTCAAAATGCCTCTACAGCCTGAAAATGAACGTCAAGGGCGTGAAATGACAATTCAATATTTTAATAATTCAATAATTCAATAAAATGATTAATCGACGCAAATTCATACAGACCGGCGCAGTGGTCATTGGCTCAGGATTTTTGGGCAGCAGTTTTACATTGCCGTCGGAGACTGCCGTTGACAGGGTCAAGCTCGGCAAAAGCGGGCTGAAAGTGTCGCGCATCGCGATGGGAACCGGCACGGTGGGCAGTAACAGGTCCTCAAACCAGACGCGGCTCGGCGCCGAAAAGTTCAACGAGCTGGTGCATCACGCCTACGAACGCGGCATCCGCTTCTATGACATGGCTGACGGATACGGCTCACAGCCATTCATCGGCGCCGCAATTAAGGGCTTCCCCCGCGAAAAGATTACCCTGCTCACCAAGTTGTGGACACATGGCCAAAATGCGGAATGGGTGAAAACAAATCTCGACCGCTGCCGGAAAGAAGTCGGAACCGACTACTTCGACGTGCTGCTGATGCACTGCATGATGTCGGGCGACTGGGCGGAGAAGCAGCGCGCGGCCATGGACGCCCTCTATAAAGCCAAACAGGATGGCATCGTCAAAGCTGTCGGCGTCTCCTGTCACAACCTCGACGCTCTCTCCAATGCCGCCGAAAATCCGTGGGTGGACGTCATAATGGCGCGGATTAATCCCTTCCAAACCAACATGGACGGAGACCCCGCCACAGTCTGCCAAATACTCGGCACGGCCATCAAAAACGGAAAGGGCGTTATTGGCATGAAAATCTTCGGCGAGGGAAAGCATATAAAGGACGACGAGCGACAAGCCTCCATACAGTTTGCACTGACCAAAGGCAATATCAACTGCATGACGCTCGGCCTCGAATCTGTCGCTCAGATGGATGATGCAATCACCCGTGTGATGAAATCGGCCAAACGAACACGTTAATTCATCACCGGTGAATTACATGATACATACATTCCCTTTGAATAATTTATAATATGAAGAAAGTTGCTCTTATTACAGGCATAACAGGGCAGGACGGCTCGTTCCTTGCCGAGTTCCTTATTGAGAAAGGCTACGAAGTACACGGCATTATGCGGCGCT
>JAISSS010000137.1 GCA_031272965.1 Bacteroidales bacterium
ACACGACTCCTCTCGCTCTTGGAGAGGGGCCGGGGGCGAGGTACGAAAATCATGGCAATCAGAAAAATCAGATAAATTCAGGTTCAGACAAGGAGATTGCGGGTCAAGCCCGCAATGACGGGTGTGGTAAGGGCGGGCGCAGTGATGGGTGGGGGCAGTACACTATGACGGGAGCGACCCCATTCCGAATAATGCGAAGTCGTATTTGACAGGGTCGTTGGGGTCCATGAGGCGCAGACGGGCAGTAACTTCTTCCACCGCCGTCCAGTCGTCCTGCGAGCGGGAGAGCAGTCCCAGCATACGGGCCTGGCGTCCCGAATGGACGTCAAGGGGCAGCATCAACGCAGACGGCGGTATTTTCGTCCACAGTCCGAAATCAACACCGGCGCTGTCGCGTCTGACCATCCACCGCAGGAACATGTTCAGCCGTTTGGCGGCCGCCCCCCGTGTGATGTCGGGCACGTGCTTTTCGGAACGGTGCAGGTGTGCCGTAGCCAGAAAGGTAGCCCTGAAATAGCGCAACGCCCCGGCTATGGTGTGCTCTTTTCGGTAGCCGTCAGTGAAAACGCTTTCCAAGCCGCCGAGCTCGCTGTAAAAATGCTTCAATGCCCGCAAAAAGAACAGGCAGTCGTCGCCGTTAAATGTCCGGTGTTTGAAAGCCATGAATGGCAGCCAGTCTCTTTCAGCAGTGCTCAGCAGAAACTCATGCGGACGGTTGTCCATGGCACTCATCAGCTGTTTCGCATTGCGGATGATGACCGGCCGCTGCCCCCATGCTATAGTGGCGGCGAGGAATCCGGCGATTTCTATATTTTCTTTCTGCTCAAAAAGTTTCGGTATCTGAATCGGGTCGGTTTCAATAAAATCAGGACGGTTATAAAGGCTGACTTTTTCGTCCAAAAGCTGTTTCAGTTCGTCGTTCATACGTCTGTAACTGTGGCAAGGATGGCAAATCAGTTAAACACTACGGTTTTATTCCTGTAAACCAGTACTTTACGCTGTATATGGCTGAATACTGCGTTTGAGAGGACGATTTTTTCGAGGTCCCTGCCCTTACGGATGAGGCTGTTCACCGTGTCTATATGGCTGCAACGGGTAACGTCCTGGGTGATGATGGGGCCAGCGTCGAGGTTGCCGGTAACATAGTGGCTCGTGGCGCCGATGAGCTTTACTCCGCGCTCGTAGGCGGCATGATAGGGCTTGGCGCCCGCAAAGGCCGGCAGAAACGAGTGATGAATATTAATAATCCTGTTCGGATAATGGCTCACGAAATCTTCCGAAAGAATCTGCATATAGCGGGCCAGCACGATGAAATTGATGCGGTATTCGGCCAGCAGGGCCAGTTCTGCGGCTTCCTGCGCGGCCTTGTTGTGGCTGTCAACAGGGAAGCAGAAGTAGTCGATGCCGAAACGCTCGGCTACCGGACGCATATCCTCATGGTTACTGATAATCAGCGGGATTTCAACTTCCCATTCCTGCGCCGTATAGCGCGACAGGATGTCGAACAGACAATGCGACATGGTCGAGACAAACACGGCCATCCGCGGGATGTCGGTAGAAAAATAGAGCTTCCAGTCCATATTTAGACGGGCGGCTATCAGGGTGTTAAAATATTCGCCTATTTTGGCGGTAGGAATTGCGAAATCGGCTAATTCCCATTCCACCCGCATGTAGAATATCTTCTGTACACGGTCAACATATTGGTCAAGATAGATGATATTTCCGTGATTTTCGTTGAGAAATTCGGTAACGGTGGCCAAAATTCCCTGTTTATCGGGGCAATGAATCAGCAGGATAGCCGTATTTTTCTTCTCGTGGAGGGGTTTACTGTCTTTCATTTTTATAGCGTTCCTTTTGTTGACGGCAGTTCATAATTAAAGATATCTCTTCGGACGGCCATCTTGAGGGCACGTGCGAATGTCTTAAAGATTGCTTCTATTTTGTGATGTTCGTTGGCACCTTCGGCCTTTATATTAAGGTTACAGAGGGCCGCATCGGAGAAGGACTTGAAGAAATGGAAGAACATTTCTGTGGGCATGTCGCCGATTTTTTCGCGGTGAAATTCGGCGTTCCATACGAGCCAGGGGCGGCCGCCGAAATCGAGGGCTACCTGCGCGAGGCAGTCGTCCATGGGCAGGCAGTAGCCATACCGCTCAATGCCGCGCTTGTCGCCGAGCGCCTTTTTGAAGGCCTCGCCCAATGCAAGTCCTGTATCTTCGATGGAGTGATGCTCGTCCACATTCAGGTCGCCGCTAACGCGCACGGCGAGGCCGATGCCGCCGTGTCGGGCAATCTGTTCGAGCATATGAGTAAAGAAGCCTATGCCGGTGCAGATGTCGCTGTCGCCGGTGCGGTCGAGGTTGACGCTCACAGCAATCTGCGTCTCGTTGGTTATGCGTACCACCGTCGCCTGACGGCATCCGACGGCAACGTGTCGATAAACCTCGTCCCAGTCGGGAGTTATCAGCTCGCAAACCGGAGCAAGTCCCTGTTCGTCCAGGTCGGATAATAATGAACTTTTGTTCAATAATATTGCTTTTGCGCCGAGATTTTTGGCCAATTCCACGTCAGTAAGCCGGTCGCCTATCACGAAAGAGTGCTCGAGGTCATAGTCGCCGCCCATGTATTTTGTTAACATCCCTGTACGGGGTTTGCGCGTCGGGGCGTTATCCGCCGGAAAGCTGCGGTCAATCAGGATATCATCGAATGTAACACCTTCATTTTCAAAGGCTTTAAGCATCATGTTATGAGGCGGCCAAAAGGCATCCTCCGGAAACGAGGCCGTACCCAACCCGTCCTGATTAGTAACCATAACTAACTCGTAGTCAAGATTGCGGCGGATGTTCACGAGATTGCGGAAGACTTTCGGCACAAACTCCAGCTTTTCGAGCGAATCAACCTGCATATCGTCAGGCGGCTCCACAATCAGCGTCCCGTCGCGGTCAATGAATAAAACTTTCTTCATAGTCGAAAATAATCTGCAAAGATACGCAAAAAATGAATCCGACGGTACGAAACGGCAAACTCATGCCCGATTTTTGACTGCCGCAGCATGTAACTCTGCATTTTAAGGCGCCTATCGACTATTTTATGCCCTCCAGAAACGCCAGCGTGGCATTATAGTAGCCGTCGGGCGGGTTGCCGCCTTCGGAGAGGGCTGTTACGTTTGCTTTTTTGCATACGTCAAGGAACTGTTGAAGCATGGCTTTGGCAGCGGGTTTGGCACGAACAGCGCCATTTGCGGTCTCAAAGATACGGCTGTCGGCGGCGCCTAAGCGCTTGGCAATTTCAAAGATAGCGTATGTGAGTGGCAGGCGGGCTGTCTGAACCCGTAACAGCACATCCGGTTTATCCTTGACGGACGCCTCGGCGTCATCGAAGAATTTCCCGTATTGCTCAAGCAGTTCCGCCCGCAGGAAGCCTTTCTCATACTGGTCGTAAGGATGCTGATAAATAGCAAGCGGTACGCCCGATTTTACCAGCTCGTCATGCTGCATCTTTACATACTGCATAATGAACGGGGCGGCTTCCTCGTAATAGCCTGTCATGAAGTCGTTTATCTCGGCGTCCACATCCGCATCGGGATTCCACATGAGTTTTGCCAGCAGATATGAGCGGAGTTTCTCAAATTCGCCGTTCAACGATGTATAGTTGCCTTCGGGAAAATGTGCAACGACCCCATTTTTAATGAAAAACTTAATATTGGGCTGTAAGGTGTAAAATTCCGGAAACGGAGCCATATAATGGGCGAAGTTCGTAACATAATCCCATAACAGGATGTTGTTAGACAGGGAATGCCAGCCTTCTATAAAGGATTTCTGGTCGGGAAATTCTTCCATGTTTTTATGCCTGAGCGCACCGATAGGGGCAAGCATGATATTGACGTTATCAAGCGGTTTGACCTGCGTCGGAGGTTTTACGCTGTACCAGTATGCCAAAGTTGAGATTATTTTGTCGGGAAAGTGTTCAGCCACTTTGTTGACAAAAGTGATGATTGAACCGGCAGGAGTGCCGTTGGCCTCGTCTAAGGCTTTGCAGGCGTCGCAGGTACAGTTGCCATCGGTATCATTCTGACTTACAGACCAGTACAGTGCATCAGGACGCTCATTCATGCGTTTTTTCAGTTCGTCAATAATTATTTGCAGAACAGCCGGATTTGTGAGGCATAACTGCGAAGTTTGACGCTTGCCATTAACTAAGGCGTAGTATTCGGGATGCTCTTTGAAGTATGTTTCTGGGGGCATCAAGATGTTAAAAGTATGTACGAACATGCCCCATTCGGAGGTCTCAATAAAGGGGCTTTCGGACGATTTATGCCAGTCGGCGTAGAACTCGTTGTCGAGCGCCACTTTATAGAAATCGCAGCGATAGGTATTAATCGGTATCTGCGTGTCGTTCAATCCTTTAGCGACTGATATGCGTCTGAGTGGGGGATGTTTCAGGACGTCGGGGGCATACAGCCGGTATCCGAGGTATGTTTCGAAGAAAGAATAGACGCCGTAGAGCGTACCTTTACGCGAGCCGCCGCAGATATACAGTTTGGAATGGTCGGTTTGAACGGTGAAGCCATCGCGTTGCAGGTCTGTTGTGGCAGTTGGCAGAGAGCGGTTAGTGGCGCCGATAAGAATTTCGTGCGTCAGGGGGGCGCTCTTGTCTGTCGTGATTTCTATCTTTGCAGTCGGGACACTCAATGTCATCAGACGCTGAAATTCTTCCGCCGCTTTTTGCTCGATAGCAGTAGCGTTGTCAGGCACCACTATAACATATTTGCCCGAACTGAGGTTTAATTCATTCGAACAGGATGTTGCAACTGTCATTAGCAGCATGACAGCTACCGGTATTTTGCAACCGGTCAGGCTTAGTATCCGGTTTAAGAAATTATTTTTCATAGTATTATCTGATTAGAACTTTTATTCCGGGAAGTTCCATGGTTTACGGTATTTCGGGCGCAGGTATTTGTTGGCCTTTGAATTATCGAACTTATGTGTTTTATCGTCGTATTTCAGGACGAGGCCGGACCGGGCGCTTATGTTAGCCAGATGCGCATATTTTGCACAAAGGCTGCCGTTTTCGATTGTACATGCGGTATTTCGGTTACGGGTACGCACAGCGTCTAAGAAGTTCGCCACATGCGTTTTCCTGTCTTTATTATCGGTATGTACAATTATTTCGGGGATTTTTTCCCTTTCCGGATATACTTGCCAGCTGTCGCGGTTGGCCACCAGCACTCCATTAACGCCGTGAAACAGCAGGCCATAGTTTCGTCCATAGGGGCCGGATTCGGAGCCTGCGTTGTTCTCCCATTCGAGCACGAAATCGGGGAACCGGTAGTGCACTGACAGTGTATCGAAGGTCTGGTGCATCCCGTCGGGGAAGTGGAAATTCCCCCCGACTGCATGCACTGACAGCGGCATTGTGGATATGTTCATCCCCCATAGCGCCATGTCGAGCAGGTGAACGCCCCAGTCGGTAACGAGGCCGCCGCCGTAGTCCCAGAACATGCGCCACAGGCCGTGAAAGCGCTGGGAATTGAAGGGCACAGTCGGCGCCGGGCCGAGCCACGTATCGAAATCGACGCCCTCCGGCGGCGGCGAATCGGGGACGTGCGCGTTGATGGCCGCATAGTTGAAGTTTGCCCACACATGGACGCGCCCTATTTTGCCGAGTTTGCCGGAATTGATGTAGTCAACCATATCTTTCCACAGCTGCCCGCTGCGCTGTTGCTGGCCGACCTGCACAATGCTGCCCGATTTACGGGCCGCGTTTACCATAGCATCACACTCGGCGATGCTGTTGGCGACGGGCTTTTCCACGTATATGTCTTTCCCGGCTGCACAGGCGTCGGCAAATTGCAGGCAATGCCAGTGGTCGGGGGTGCCTATCACGACTATATCTATGTCTTTGCGGTCGAGAATTCTGCGGTAGTCGCCATAAGCGGAGGGCTTGTTGCCGCGTGTTTTTTCGATTTCGGACACACGGGCATTGAGTATGCCACTGTCGATGTCGCAGAGGGCGAGGCATTGGGTTTTTCCCGCGTTGAGGATGTCGGTGAGGTCGCCCCATCCCATACTGCGACATCCGATGAGGGCGACGTTTAGTCGGTCGCTGGGGCCGAAAACTGCCGGTTTAACCGGTTTGTGGACAACCATCCCTGCCGCGGTGATAGCCGTGGCCTGCAGGAACTGCCGTCGGTTCATATTAGCCATATTTTTGGGTTTTAAAGGGTGTTACTTTTTCGTCAGGTCGAGCAGCTCTATTTTCCTGAACTCTGTGGGGGCACTTTCGGCCTGTATGGAGATGGTACCGCTGCGGAGCAGTTTGTCGCCATTGGCGGGCAGCAGTGTTGCATACGAGGGGTCGCGCTCGTCGAGCTGCGGCTGGGAATATTGCATCACCACCTCGCCGTCAATGATGTGCTTGATGATAGAATCGCCGTGCACTTCCACTTCGGCGGTTACCCACTCGTCGCCATAATGCGTCTTCGAGGTGGAGCTGAAACAGTGGTCTAACTGCAACTCGCCGTTCAGCACGATGTTGGTACCCGGCGTACATACGTTCATGGTGGGGCGTTTGCCGGTACCGGTTCCACCGAGCAGCTGCACTTCGACGGATGTGGGAAATGCCTGGTTAAGTTCCATCGTTTCTGGCGTCTGGCCATGCAGCATCAGGCCATTGTTGCGGAAGGCCCATCCGGCGCCGCCTTTAACCTGCTCGCCAACGAAACGGTATTCAACCCGCAGGCGGTAGTGAGAATAGGGCGTCTTATAGAACAAATGCCCATATTCGCCATCAAATTCATCCCAATCGTCATAGCTCACTTTCAGGATGCCGTCTTCAACACGAAAGGTGTTGTTATAGTTCTCGCCAACCGGATGCTTGGCAAACTTCGGTGTCCAGTCGTTCAGGTCTTTGCCGTTGAACAGCTGAATCCAGCTCTCATGTTTCTCTGCGCAGGCGCCCGTCAACATGGCCAGCGCGATACAAATCAGTCGTTTTGTCATTTTTTTCAACATATAGATTAAAGTATGGCGCAAAGATAATAATTTTTTTGATTGCAACCATACCCTGAAAAAAAGGTTCTCCCCTACCCCCCTCATTGCAAGTGCGAAAGCGTCCGCTGCAACAGCCTGTTTATCTTCACTTTGCGGGGGAATAGGCGTTCCAGCTTACGACCTCGCTGAAACTGCGGCGCTTTTTCGCCCGTTGAGGGTCTGCTGAATACCCCAGTGTAATCATAAGGGCGATACGGCGACTGTCAGGGATATTGAGAACCGTTTTAACCTTTTGTTCATCGAAACTCTCCAGCATACAGGTGCCCAACCCAATATCGGCCGCCTGCAAACAGATTTGTACCGCCGCTATCCCCATATTGAGCGCCACAAAATCTACCTGGCGCACTGCAGAACCAAGCCGCGCAAGCAATAAGGGCTTCTCTGCCACAACCGCAATGATAACCGGCGCCTGCCTGACGAATGAGCCGCCCATCCGGAAAGCACAATCGGCGATGCGCTGCTTGACGGCCGCATCGTCAATCGCCACAAATGTCCAGTCCTGCGCATTATTGGCCGACGGCGCCAACCGCCCTGCATCCAAAACCATTTCGATTTTCTCCCGCTCAACCGCCCTGTCCTGATAGGCACGACAGCTTTGCCGGACTTTTATTAATTCTTTGAAATCCATTTATCTTACGTTTTTATTGATAATAATTGGATACAAAAGTAGCTTTTTCTTATAAATTTACGTCAAATCATCGTCAGTGATTTCATTTTTTTTAACAAGTCAGAACGTGAACCGTAACCGTATTTGATGAAAAGACAGTGTTCTTTATGAGACGTTTCGCAGGTAACTCTTGCGGTATTGCAGAGGAGATATGCCCACGATTTTCTTGAATACGGCATGAAAATACGGGATATTTCCGAAAGCCAGCTGGGTTGCGATGTGCTGTATCGGTTCGTTACCTGCCAGCAGCATTATTTGCGCCTTTTCAATTTTCTTTTTAGTGATGTAATTTGACGGGCTGTATTTTAACTCCCGTCTGAACAGTCTTTCGAAGTAGTCTTTATGCAGATTACACAGTTTGGCGAGGTCGCGGACGTAGATTTCTTCTTTTATGTTTTCGCGTATATAGCGCACGGTTTCGGAAATCCGGCTGTCGGAAGTGATTTCTTTTGGTGTTGCCCGGTTCATGAAGCGCATGAACAGCAGTTGCAGGATAGCGCCGGTTTCGATAATGGTATTTTGGGCGTTGCTTTTGCTTTTCGATATGGTTGCCTGGAGCGTGGGATAGTTATCGTAAATTTTCGGGTCGGGGTCTTTCAACTCGCGGTCGGGATTTATTAACAGCAGGCGATGGATTAGCAGGCGCTCCAGTTCTCCTGCTTCCACTTCAAAGGGGAAGTCGAAGCGGTTGAAGATGTCGTGCTCGTTGTACATGTGCATATAATACTGTACAAACCGGCGGTCCGTTTCGCAGGAGTGCAAGGTGAACGATGGCACCAGATAGAGATAGCCGGGGCGCATTTTATGTATGCCGTCGGCAGTCTTAATTTTGGCCTCGCCGCTCTCTATCATATACATTCTGGCAAACGGGCTGATAACGTTCTGCCAGTTCCACGTAGTTCTGGTCACACGGGCGGCGTTCAACAGGGTCAAATCAAATTCGCTGTTTATCATAGAAATTCAAATTTTTTCTGCAAATGTATAACTTTTTTTGTTTCAAAAACCAAAAGTTGAAAAAAACACAGAAGGCATAGAAATTTTCGTATGCCCCCTGTTCTTCTTTCTTTTGAAAACGGACAATTTAGTAACTAATCTTAGGTTCGACAGATTGCGCCTGGGCAATCATATCGCTTAGCTCTTTCACGGAGGGTACGCGGCCAGAGAGCTGGTGTTTGCCTTTGGCGTTAATCTCGTCCAGTTTTGCGTGGAGGTTTTCCGGTACGCGGTGCCTGAACTCCTTGACGGTGTCCACGCCGGCGGCTTCCAGCAGCTCTGCAAACTGGCTTGAGATTCCTTTGATGCGGAACAAATCGGCATGATTTGCCCATCTTAGGATGAGTTTTTCGGAGATTCCGGTGGCTTCGGCCAGTTTTTCGCGCGCCGAACGGGTTGCGGCTTGGGTCAGCAGGTCGTCGGTAGTTTTAATTCCGGCGACCTTTAACTTGTCTGCGTAAGCGGCGCCGATTCCTTCAATTTTATCTATTGAATACGACATAAAAATAGAATTTTAAGGGGTTAATAATAAGTCTTTTATAATGGTGTTTCAATAATCCATTTCAAGGTCGGTATTAAACTGCTCGTTCCATGGCAGTCCGAGTCGGTTGAGGGCGTCCATGAACGGGTCGGGGTCGAACTCTTCGACGTTGCACACGCCTTTTTTCGTCCATTTACCCTGCAGGAACAGCATTGCCCCGATTGCGGCGGGAACGCCGGTGGTATAGCTCACGGCCTGCGCGCCGGTCTCGGAATAGGCGGCCTGATGGCTGCAATTATTATATATATAGTAAGTGAGCGGCTTCCCAGCCTTGTCTAATCCGCTAATGCGGCAGCCGATAGACGTCCATCCGGTATAGTTCTCGCCAAGCTCGCCCGGATTGGGTAATACCGCTTTGAGGAACTGTATCGGCACGATTTCCACACCCTGATACAGCACCGGCTTGATAGAGGCCATGCCGATGTTCTGAATTACGCGCAGGTGAGTGAGATATTCCTGCCCGAAGGTCATCCAGAAACGCGCCTGTTGCAGGGTCGGGAAGTTCTTCACTAACGATTCTAATTCTTCATGATATATAAGGTATGATTCTTTTGGCCCGATGTTGGGATAGTTCAGTGGCTTATGGATTTCGTGGGGCAGGGTTTCAATCCATTGTCCATTTTTCCAGTATTTTCCTTTTTGGGTAACTTCGCGGATGTTAATTTCGGGATTAAAATTGGTCGCAAAAGCCTTTCCATGGTCGCCCGCGTTGCAGTCAACGATGTCAAGATATTGCATTTCCGAGAAGTGGTGTTTAGCCGCGTATGCGGTGAAAATGCCGGTAACGCCGGGGTCGAATCCGCAGCCGAGAATTGCGGTCAGTCCGGCCGCTTTAAAACGTTCCTGAAATGCCCATTGCCATTTATACTCGAACTTGGCCTCGTCTTTCGGCTCGTAGTTTGCCGTATCCAAATAGCTGACTCCGGTTTGCAGACAAGCCTCCATGATGGTCAAATCCTGATATGGCAGGGCGACGTTCACCACGATGTCCGGCTTTTCCCGGTTGATGAGCGCGGCCAACTGCGGGACGTTCTCCGCATCCACGGCGGCGGTCGCAATCCGGCCCCCAGTTTTGGCGGCAATATCGTCGCATTTCTGCTTCGTGCGACTGGCCAGCACAATGTCGGTAAACACTTCGGGAAGGGACGCCATCTTGCGGGCAACTACCGTGCCTACACCTCCCGCTCCGATAATTAATACTTTTCCCATTCTTTGCCAAAAAATATTGTTTCAGGGGACAAATATACGTGAAAAATTTTTATTACGCACAAATGAATGAAAAAAAATCGTAATTTTGCAGTGATTTTTTTTATACGTAATATTATGACCGAAACGCGAAAAGATTTCTTAAAGAAGCTCGCCGTATGCGGCACGGCTGTAGCGGCATTCCCGCAATGGCTGTCGGCGCGCCCCGTCAGGCGGGCAAGTGTGACACAGGGGTCGGCGGACGACTCTGTCCGTATTGCGCTGATAGGGAAAGGCGGGATGGGGTCTGCCGATACCCGCACAGCCCTGTCGGTGCCCAATACTAAATTGATTGCCGTGTGCGACGTCTATGATGCGCGGTTAGCTGCCGCTAAGAAAGAGTGGGGGGAGGACATCTTTACCACCAAAGACTACAAGGACATCCTTGCCCGTAACGATGTGGATGCCGTCATCGTCGGCACCCCTGACCACTGGCACCAGCGAATCAGCATTGACGCGCTGGGGGCGGGTAAACACGTCTATTGCGAAAAACCGGTGATACACAAGATTCAGGAAGGAAAGACTTTGCTCGCGGCACAGCAAAAATCGGGCAAAGTGTTCCAAACCGGCAGTCAGGGGATGGCTTCTATCGGCAACCGCAAGGCCCGGCAGTTAGTAGAGAACGGCGCGATTGGGCGTATCAATCTCGTGGAAGCGGGGTTCACGGCCGGACCGGGGCTGCTCAATGCCTTTAAAGCCCCTGCCGATGCGTCCGAAGACACGATATGGTGGCGGCAATTCCTCGGACATGCTCCGGTAATTCCCTTTAATGCACAAAAATTCTTTAATTGGCGGAACTGGAAGGACTACAGCACCGGATTTTCCGGCGACCTGTTTGTCCACGTGTTGGCAAGCCTGCATTTCATCACCGGCGCAGATGGCCCCGAAAGAGTATATGGTACCGGTGGACTGAACTACTACACCGACGGTTCGCGTAACCTGCCGGATCTGCTGCTCGGCTATTTTGACTACCCCGACAAGAACGGCCTCGGCGCCTTTAAAGTGTCACTCAGCGCCAATATCGTGGACGGCGTATCCGGAAAATGGGGAAGCATGAACTTCAAAATCATCGGCGAAACAGGCACCTTAGACGTAGAATGGGACAAGGTTACCCTGAAGACATCAAAAGATGTCGCGGCCGACAAATTCGCCAGCCTGCCCCCACTGGGGAAAAGCATTGACCGTCCTGTTGCTGCAAGTGCGCGGGAACTTGTGTTTCACGAGCTAGGCTACGGCAGTTGCCATTTTGACCATTTTACCAACTTCTTCAACAGCATCCGTACCGGAACACCCAACCCTGGAAATGTTACATTCGGCGTCCAGACTGCCGCAGCGGCCCTGCTGTGTCTCGAAAGCTATCACAAAAAGGCCCCCATTAAATGGCGCCCCACAGAGCTTAAGGAAGTATAGGCTTATCCCCCTAATGCCCCGTTATACAGATGAAAAAATCGGGTGCTTGTGCCATAAAAAGCACAGACATTGAAAATTTTATAGTATCTTTGTGTCGAAAATACAACGAAGATGAAACATGACGGCAAAATATTAACTGGCATACCTGCCGGAGCGGTTTACATCAATCCGCGTACCGACTTCGGCTTCAAGAAGATGTTTA
>JAISSS010000138.1 GCA_031272965.1 Bacteroidales bacterium
TAAACATCTTCTTGAAGCCGAAGTCGGTACGCGGATTGATGTAAACCGCTCCGGCAGGTATGCCAGTTAATATTTTGCCGTCATGTTTCATCTTCGTTGTATTTTCGACACAAAGATACAAAATTTTTCAATGTGATAATCGCTGCCCATAAAATGCAGGATAATCACATCTTATAACAGCTGCATATATTGTCATCGGAAACTATAAATGCCGCCGACTTCTGTGGGAATGTCATACTCGTGAACGGGTTTGACGTTGGGCGCAGTAAGTTTGGCTTCCGGCGAGATGACAGGTTGGGGAACTGCGGGCGTTGCGAAAAACGGGTTGGGATTGTCGCCGGTGGCTTTTGCGAGCGCCGAGCCGTCGGCGTTTGTCAGTTCTTCAGCCGAGCGCAGGCGCAGGTTGCCGCCGAGTGTGGACTTGATTTTTAGTGTTTTGACCACGCCGTTCTCCCATGTAAGTTCTTCGATGACGAAGCCTCCGCGCGTACGCAGCCCGTTTACGCTACCTTTGTTCCAGACGTCCGGGATGGCAGGCAGCAGGTGAACGGCGCCGTCATGACTTTGCATAAGCATTTCGGCAATACCGGCTGTGCAGCCGAAGTTGCCGTCGATTTGGTACGGCGGGCAGGCGTCGAAGAGGTTGGCATAAGTGCCACCGCCTTTATAGTTCGTTTTGGGGCTGTCGCAGAGCCGGATTTGGTCGGTAATAAGTTTGTATGCGCGGTTGCCGTCGCGGAAGCGCGCCCAGAGGCATACCTTCCAGCCCATAGACCAGCCTGTGGCGGGGTCGCCGCGATAGTTCAGCGAGCGCCGGGCAGCGTCGAAGAGTTCGGGTGTACGGGTCGGCGATATAAGGTTTGAGGGGAAGACGCCGTAGAGGTGCGACACGTGCCGGTGGTGGTCGTTAGGGTCGTCCCAGTCGAACAGCCATTCCTGTAGCTGACCGTGCTTACCGATGTGCATTGGCGGCAGTTTTGCCACAGCCTGCCTCAACGTATCGGCAAAGGCATTGTCGATGCCCAGCGTTTGGGCGGCAGAGATGACATTACCGAACAGCTCAAAGGCAAGTTGAACATCCATCGTTACGCCGTATGTATTTGTCGTTCCTTGTTGCTTGTCGAAGCTGTTTTCGGGCGAATTACTTGGCGCCACTACGAGCCAGCCGTGTTCCGGTTCGGGTATCATGAAATCGAGCAGGAACTCTGCCGCACCCCTCATTAACGGGTAAACCTCTTTCAGGTAATCCCTGTCACCGGAATAGAGGTATCGCTCCCAGAGGTGCTGACTGAGCCATGCTTCACTCACCGGCCACATGCCGGGCTGGGCATAGTCCACCGGCCCTGTTATGCGCCAGATGTCGGTGTTGTGGTGCATTACCCACCCCCGTGTGCCGTACATCTCACGGGCAGTGCGGGCTCCGGTTACAGAGACGTCCTTTATCAGCTCAATCAGAGGTTCGTGCAGTTCCGGCAGGTTCGTTACTTCAGCAGGCCAGTAGTTCATTTCGAGGTTGATGTTCGACGTATATTTGCTGTCCCACGGTGGCGTCATCAGGTCGTTCCAGACGCCTTGCAGGTTCGCCGGTTGCGTACCCGGACGCGAACTCGAAATGAGCAGATAGCGTCCGAACTGGAAATACAGCGCTGCCAATTGCGGGTCGTTGGCTTTTGCAAACTCAAGGATGCGCTCGTCAGTGGGCTTCTTTATGGAATCGGTTACGCCGAGGTCTAATTTCACGCGGTTGAAATAGCGTTGATAGTCCGCGATATGCTCTTTCTTCAGCTCTTCGTAATTTTTATTAACAGCGGATTGAAGGAAGTTTGCGGCCTTAACGTATTCGTCAGTGGAGAGGGTATTATAGTCGGTGAAGTTCGATGCCATTGATATATAAACAGTTACAGCATTGATGTCTGCAAAATCGGCGCTTGCCGACTTATCGTCGCTATGCGTGTTGCCTGAAATAACGTCCTTGGTAACGTCGGCAACGACCTTTGTCAGGGCGGTGAATTTTACCTTTCCTTCGAGGTTTTCAAAGTCGCCTGCGGTGCCGTTCAGTAGCAAATCTGCCCATTGCACGGCATTGCCGGAGGCTCCGCCGCTACTGCCAAACATACATTTGGAGTGCGGACTGGTGAGTTTTGCGGTAAACGAGAGTTTGCCTTTCTGCGAGGCGGTGATGCGCATGACGATGACCTGTGCTACAGCAGAGGCGAAGGCTTCGCGGGTGTATTCCACGCCATCGACGGTGTAGCGCGTAGTAGTGATAGCGGTCGAGAGGTCGAGCTCGCGACAGTATTTTTCGGGGTTCTCGTGTCCTGGAAACGTCAGTTCTATGTCACCAACGGGCTGATATGGCATGCCCTGATTAAAGCCGAGGTCATTGCGCGGGAACATCTTGGCGTCAACAAAATCCTGCGCTTCCTTCCATTTCTTCTCAAAAAGCAGCTTGCGTACCTGTGGCAGGTGTTGCAGCGCTTCGGGATAGCTGTTGCTGTTTGGCTGACCTGCCCAGACCGTTTCTTCGTTGAGCTGTAGCCTTTCGACGCCGGGCGTTCCGAACACCATAGCGCCGAGACGCCCGTTGCCGATTGGCAGCGCTTCGGTCCACTTCGCAGCGGGCTCGTTATACCATAGACGAAGGTCGGATACTTCTTTTTTCTTGCTGCATGATGTGATAATCGCAGCTATATAAAACGTTGTAATAAAGTATTTTAAGTAAGTTTTCATAAACTAAATTATTGAATTATTAAAATTGATTGTTCAAAATATGATGAGCCTGTTATTCGTGATTTTTCGGATTAATATTTCATTTCCACTATCGCACCAATCGGACAGTGGTCAGAAAGAATTACCTGCCAGTTGAGGGGCTGATTAGTTATCCATCGGTCAGCCGGAAAACCGAAGATATAGTCTATTTTTGCCTTGGGATTGTCGGATGGATGGGTAGGGGTGTCGCTGCACAGTTTTTTCCACAGTTTCATGCCGCTTTTAATTTCTGTGGCGTCCGGACGGGCATTGAAGTCGCCGCACAATAATGTTGGACATGGGCGATTTTGCAGAATTTTGTTCAGTGTATCCACCTGTGCGAGGCGTTCTTTGGCGCTGGTGTGTTGCAGATGTGTGCAGGCGAAAGTAAAATAGCGGTTGTCGGCATACTCGATGTCAGCAATCAGCACTGCCCGTTGCTCGCCCCCCAGATTGGGCAGATAGACGCGCTCGATTTTGGACATCGGGAAGCGCGACAGTATCCCTATGCCATAATAACCCGTGCCAAGTGGTATCGTTTTGCCGTATGCGGCCAACATGCCGGATTTCTGCCCCAATTCGGTGATAAAATCCTTATTGCGATTGGCGGGAACCTTTGCCCGCGCAGTGTGGCAATCAACTTCCTGAAGCGCCACCACATCAGGCGCCTGCTCGCGGATAAACTGTGCAAGCTCGTCTAAGGAGGCCACCGCACCCGCCTCAATATTAAAGGTCAGCACCCGCACCTGAAGCGATGTTTGTCCTGCCACCGTCCACGATAGCAGGACAAAAAATAACAAAGATTTCACTTTTATACTCATAACTTTCTGAAACTTAATTCTTTTGGGCGGCAAAAATACACATGAAAATCAGAAAAAGGAATCGTTTTTCCCCGAAATTTAACGTTGTTTTCCCCGATTTAATATACTGAATGTCATACGTATTGAAAAACGCCGTATTTTTGCAAAAATTTTCAGAGAGTAAAAGAGAGATATAGATGCTAAAAAAAATCATCCTGACGTTGACCGCGTTACTAAGCCTGAGTTCTACCCGCCATGTACCCACTGCTTTTAAGCCGGATTGGAGGTTCATTGCGCGTCTGCAGCCGGATTTGGACAGCAACGGATTCGGATTTATGGAGCCCGGACTGTCGAATATGTGCGACGAGCTGACGCTGTGGGCTACCCGCTACCACATTGTGCAGGCCGCTTATGCAGCCGACGGCATTTGCCTGCGGGATAAAGACGGGCATGATACGGGCGCCCGCCTCTCGCTGTGCGACTGGTGTGATGCGGCGCTCTGCGGCACCGTAGCAACCACCGACAGCCTCGGCGCCCCCCTCATACTGAGTTTCGCCGGGAAAAGCGATACAATACAAGCCGACTGCGAAAAGTGCGAAAAATTTGAGAACTATCGCAACAAAGGTATCCGCTATTCGCTGTGGGCACCCGTTAAAGGCCGCTACGGCAATGGCGCAATGGGCATGAAATTAGTGCCATACCGCAGCATTGCCGTTGACCGCACCCAAATTCCCATAGGCTCGATACTCTTCATCCCCGATGCCGTGGGTACCGAAATAACCCTGCCTGACGGCAGCATATCCAAACATGACGGCTACTTTATCGCCGCCGACACAGGAGGCAGCATACGCAGCAACCAGATTGACGTGTTCACCGGTTTCTGCACACGCAATCCCTTCGCTTTTGTGCAGTCTGACCGTACAAAAACTTTCAGGGCATACATCATCACAGACCCCGTGATTGAGGAAGCAATCCTCGCAAAACACGGGGTCTGACATAGCCTGCGCCATCCCCCCTTATAACAAAAAACCGGACACCAACGTGTCCGGCCCGTTTTTTTTATTGTTTTTTCAAAACTTGCAACAATTTCCGTATTGCAGTGGAGCATGGGAGAGTCGAACTCCCGGCCTGGTGATTGCGAACCACCCGCTCTAACCAACTGAGCTAATACCCCAGCATAACTTCTAATGCGGCGCAAAGATAGAAAATCTTTCTTTCTGCACCGCTTTTTTCCTGAAAAAAATTAATATTCCTTTCATAGCTTAATCGAAAACACGTAACAAATTCCAAAAATGGTTGATGACATCGGTTTTTTCACTACCTTTGCATAGAAAATTTTTGTATTCCAATGGATAGAGAAAATCTTGTTTCGCAGCTGAACGCGGACTTTATGGGAATAGACAGCGTGGATGTTATCCGTGCTTTGACGGTTCGTTTCGCGGGGCGAGTGGTTTTTACAACCAGTTTTGGTATTGAAGACCAGGTAGTTACCGATATGATATTCCGCCATGACTTGCCGGTGCGGGTTGTTACACTCGATACGGGACGTCTGTTTGAGGAGACATACAAAGTGTTCGCCAACACGCGGGAACGTTATGGCAAGCCAATTCAGGCATACTGCCCTGATGCGGGACACCTCGAAGTATTTATCTCTCAGCGCGGCCCGAACTGCTTTTATGAATCGGTCGAAAACCGCCGCCAATGCTGTCATATCCGTAAAGTTGAGCCGCTGAAACGCGCATTGGCTTCCGCTGAGGTGTGGATTACCGGCCTTCGGGCTGCCCAGTCGCAAAATCGGCATGACCTGAACCTGTTCGTTGTTGATGCAGGAAATGAAGTGATAAAGTATAATCCATTGTTACATTGGGAATTAAACGACTGTCGTGCATACGTAAAACAATATAATGTACCGTATAATACAATGCACGATAAGGGTTTTGTGAGTATCGGTTGTGCTCCATGTACCCGTGCCATCCGCGAGGGCGAAGACTTCCGTGCCGGTCGCTGGTGGTGGGAAGACAACAGCAAAAAGGAATGTGGCCTGCATACGCACTGAAAAGAGCATATAGCCTTTAAAAGCAGTCTCTGCTCACCATCGTCCGCCGGCGCCCCCGCCTCCAAAACTGCCTCCTCCAAATCCTCCGAATCCGCCACTGTTGCCTCCGAATCCGCCTCCACCATGCGTGAAGTCGTCCCAATTGCTGTCTTTGCCACCCGAATTAAGCAGGGAACTGAGTAGCCACCATCCGGCAAGGTTCTTGGTTCCCATATCGAGGTTTTTGCGACGGGCTACCTGAACGATGACAAACACTATTATGAGCAGTAGCAACGGTAAAAAGGCAAGCGCCGAATTCTCTCCATGCTGTGCTTCATATTCCTGCCATGTAAATTCCTTTGCGGCTAAGGCCATGATGACTTTGCAGGCGTTGTTGAGGCCGCCGAAGATGTCGCCTTCCCGAAAACGGGGAAGCATTTCCTGCCTGACTATCGTGCGACTGGCTACCGCATCCGGGATGACCCCTTCAAGCCCGTAGCCAACAGCCACAAAGACCTCGCCCGATTCCCGTTCCGTTTTCGGCTTGAACACTATGACCACGCCGTTGTTTTTTCCCTTTTGTCCGACTCCCCATTTCTCACCGAGCTTGAATGTATAATCAGCTATGGGATAGCCATTTAGCGAGGGGACGGTAACAATGACAATTTGTGTTGACGTGCCGCGGGCATATTCTTCCAACTCGTCTTCCAACTGCTGCGTCTGTGTGGCGCTCAGCACGTTAGCGAGGTCGTTGACTAATCTTGGCGGGTCCGGTTTTTCGGGGATGTCCTGGGCGGGCAGCATTGCGGCGGGTAGCCAGCACAGCATCCAAATTAACAGCAGTTTTCTCATGAGTTGAATGATATTTCGTCGGGCAGTTCATTAATGTCGTCGGCGCTGCGGGGGAAGTATGTTTTCAGGCAGTCGCCCGCCATCCTGATTCCTTCGGCGAGGCCGTGAGCCACATGCCCCTCGCCGAAGTGTGCGGCCATAACTGCGCGTATGCCGTCCCAGAAGTCGGGGGCAACGCGAGCGTTGATTCCGGCGTCGCCTATGATGGCGAACTGGCGGGCTTTTACGGCCATGTAGAACAGCACCCCATTGCGCAGGCGGGTCTTGTGCATTTTCAGCTTCGCAAACCAGTAGGCGGCGCGATTCAGGGGGCCGACCGGACAGCTCTCTTCAATATGGACGCGGATTTCGCCCGATGTGAGCAGCTCGGCCGCGCAAATAGCTTCCATAATTTGCCGCTTCTCGTCGTCGCTAAAGAAATGCCTTACGTTCATACGTCGGCAGGTCAGAATTTTACTTCCGGGGCTTTGTCCGCTCCGGCCTGCGCCTCAAAATAGGCCTTCTTATCGAAGCCGAACCAACCGGCGAAGATGTTACGTGGGAAGCTGCGGATGAACGTGTTGTAGTCGCGGGCCGTGTCATTAAACTTTTGCCGCTCAACAGTGATGCGGTTTTCAGTGCCTTCCAACTGTGCCTGCAGGTCCAGAAAGTTCTGGTTGGCTTTCAGGTCAGGGTATTGCTCAACGACCACCATCAATCGTCCGAGCGCCGAGCTGACGCCATCCTGTGCCTGCTGATACTGCTGTAGCATTTCGGGTGTCAATTTCGCAGGGTCAACCGTTACCTGCGTAGCCTTGGCGCGCGCTTCGATGACGCCTTCCAATGTCTCTTTCTCGTGTTGCGCGTAGCCTTTCACAGTATTCACGAGGTTGGGGATGAGGTCGGCCCGTCGCTGATACACGTTCTGCACCTGCGCCCATGCCGCCGATACGGCTTCATCTTTCTCCACCATGGAATTGTATGAACCTTTACCCGACCGGTATAACAGGAAAGCGGCCACCACAATAATCCCGATAATAATAAAACTTTTCTTCATATAAAGGATTTTGTTTATTCTATTGACCGCAAAAATACAAAAAAATCACAGTTTGAAGCCGCGTATCGAAAAAAATTGTAATATTGCAGCCGATTTAGGCAAAGAACAGGTAAATATGAACCAATTGCAGAATTTCACGAAAGGAATAATTAAAGAAAACCCCACCTTTGTGCTAGTATTGGGGATGTGCCCCACATTAGGCGTAACCTCGTCGGCGATGAACGGGCTGGGGATGGGGCTGGCCACCATGTTTGTGCTGGTGATGTCCAACATTGCCATCTCGCTGATAAAGAACCTGATACCCGACAAAGTACGTATCCCCTGCTATATTGTGGTAATTGCGGCTTTCGTAACGGTCGTCGAGCTGTGTATGCAGGCGTATATGCCCGCGCTTTACAGCAGTCTGGGGCTGTTTATCCCGCTGATAGTGGTCAACTGTATCGTGCTGGGACGGGCAGAGGCTTTCGCTTCCAAGAATGACGTCCTATCTTCGGCCGTTGACGGGCTGGGTATTGGCGTGGGCTTCTCCATGGCGCTGACCCTGCTGGGAGGATGCCGTGAGCTGCTGGGCGCAGTGTGGGGTATCACCATCTTCATCCTCGCGCCGGGCGCTTTCATCGTATTGGGCTATCTGATGGCTGCATTTAACAGATTGAAGAAATGACATTGTAATTT
>JAISSS010000016.1 GCA_031272965.1 Bacteroidales bacterium
TTCAAAAAAAACGCTTGTCAATTAAAAATAAATACATAACTTTGCAGTCAAATTGCAGTTTAGTTTTAACGCACCTCTGGCTGAATTGCAAAAAAGTGAAAATTAGAGGTGCCCTTAAGGTACAAAGCGTTTAAACCTTTGCAGGTGTAGAAGCAAAAACGGTTCTCTAATTTATCGAACACAGTTGAGATTAACAGCAATGATACACTGCCACTCAACAATAACTTGGCGCCGTTTTTCATCCGAGAGGGTTACAAATCACATTCGGTACACAGAAATCGAAAGGAGCGCCAGTTGGTTTAATACACTGAGTTACGTAGAACCATCCAAAACTTGTAAGCACCATCCGGCAATCCGGTTCATAGCAATGGCCAGCGCCACTGTTGCTGCATACGATTACCACTTCCGGCAGTGTCTCCTTCTTCATATATTCTCAAAAAAGGCCTCTGGGGTTATTGTTTCAAAGAACCGAGGCCGAATTAAACTCCTGATGCGCGAATTTCGGAAAAAATTTTACAGCATCTTACATTTTCGGAAATTTTCTTGAAAAAATGAAGTTATATCTCATTTGTTGCTATTGTAAAATTGTTATTATATAAACATTAATACAATATAAATATAAATGTTTATTCAAAACAGGTCGTTATAATCGAGTTTCAGGTATTTGTTGACCGCCCGAATCCCTGACAGATACGAAATCAGGACGCCAAAGAGCAGGACGATGATAAAAGTGGCGGCCATAGTTCCTATACGGAAGAGGCTGGTCAGCTCGCGGTAGTATCCGCGCAGGGAGAACACCACGAAGAACACGGCGATGTCGGCGATGAGGGACGCCATAATTCCGCACTCCACGATACGCCACACGAGCGGGCGCCTGATGAACGCATGAGTTCCCCCCACAAGCCGCATGGTGTGGATGTCGAACCGTTGGGAATAGATAGACAGCTTGATGGTACTGCTGATGAGCGCCACGAATATGATACCCAGCAATACTGTGAAGAACAGTAAAAACAGGCTAATTTTCTGCACATTACGATGGATGAGGTGGACCAAATTGCGGTGATAGTCGAGGCTTTTTACTTGCGGTTGCTGCTTAAACCACGCCTCCAGACGGGCGAGGCTGTCCGGATGCATCCATGCCGCATTGATTTTCACGTCGATAGTGGCGTCCAAAGGGTTCTCGCCTAAAAAGCCGCTGAAATCTTCGCCCAGCTCTTTGGCTAACTTCACGGCAGCCTGCTCCTTGTCGATATAAACCGATGACTTTACGTATGGCGAGGCGTCTAAGGTCTTCTGTAACTGGAGGATGTCAACCTCGCTGATGTCGTCCTGCAGCGCCAGCGTAAAGCCGATGTTTTCACGCACGTAGTTGACCATGGTGCCGGTATTCAGCAATAATACTGAAATCAGGCCCACTAAGAACAGCACTAATGTGATGCTGAGCGTAACCACAATATAGGAACGAAATAATCTGCGTTTAATTTTGCTCATTTCTTCTGTTTTTAAGGTAAACGGCCAGACTGCCTGCCGCCGCAAACAGCAGCAGCAGCGAACTGGCAAGGGCAACCTTGTTGCCCGTATAATATGAAGCCGGATGAAACCGGAACACAATTTCGTGGGTGCCCTGCGGAACAACTAATGCCCGCAGCAGGTAGTCGGCGCGGACAATCTCCGCTTCCTGACCGTCGATGTAAGCCTTCCATCCTTTTGGATACCATATTTCGGAGAATACGGCCAGCGCCTGCGGCTGACGGATGTCGGCGCGGTAGCTCAGCTCGTCCGGCTTGAACTGCTGCAATTCGATAGCGGAGCCGGATGCTGCGCCAACATGTCCGATATTGAATCGCCGGTCAATTATGGCCACTTTATTCAGGGGATAGCGC
The DNA here is from genome assembly GCA_031272965.1 of Bacteroidales bacterium. GTDB lineage: Bacteria > Bacteroidota > Bacteroidia > Bacteroidales > Prolixibacteraceae > JAISSS01. The sequence continues at coordinate 1,884 of JAISSS010000016.1, forward strand.
CCCAATGCGGCAATCTCGGCGTCGGCATTGTCGGCCACAACGACGGAATCAACGAGCCATACAGGGCCGAAAACATTCGTATTGAGCGTCGGCGGCTGATTGGGGTCGTCAATCAGGTATTTGGCATTGAGCAGGTTAACGGCGGTCATTGACGGTAACAGTGCGGCCTGCTCGTCCGGTGTTGCGGCCTGAAGCCGGCGCACCTCGTCTGTCAGATAACGGTCAATGATTTCCTGATAGCGTTTCAGCTTGGCGCCGTGATAGCCGCCCAGCGAGCGGTGGAAGTAGGCAGTTAAGCCGTCGTTAAAGGGATTTTGAAGGCTCAGTACTCTGTAATTCAGCGTTTTATCTTTCAATATTTCCATGTCGGCCACCGACGCCTTAATAGTGGTGGCCTGTTTTTTGGATTTTGTCGAATAGTTGCTGTCGTTGAGGTATTTTTTATCAATGGGCAGCATGTCGAGCAGAATCAGGAATATCCAGCCTGTGAGGGCGACGGAGGCATTGATTTTCTGTTTTATGAACAGCCAGATTACCGCCATAGCAGCCGATACGAAAGCGAAGCTGCGCCATGCGTCGGTTTGCAGCACGGCGCGGCGGTCAACGCGCAGAGCATCAATGAGCTGCTGTGGCCAGCCCTGTGCCTGATATGCAGCGTCAGAGGGCGATACGAAGCTGCCCGCAATGCCGGGAATTAAGGCCAGAACCAGCGCCAGGCCGCCGGTAATCATCCACGCATACAGCGCCGGACGCAGCAACGCTTCCCGTTTGGGGGCCGCTGCGATTTCGCGCACTGCCAGAATCCCCATCAAGGCCATGGCAAACTGCTGTATGACGATGATATTTTTCACGTCGCGGAACTTGCTGTAGCCGGGGAAATAATCTATCATCAGGTTGCTGATGAGCGGCAGGTTTTTACCCAGCGACAGGACGAAGGCGATGATGACCACTGCCGAAATCCACCACTTGTCGGGGCCGCGCACCACGAACAGACCGAAGACGAAGAGGAAGCACAGCACGGCGCCGAAGTAGAAAGAGGCCATCACGATGGGCTGCTCTCCCCAATAAAGCGGCAGGCGTTCCGCGATTTGCCGGGCCAGATTTCTGTCCTGTCGGGCCAGCAGTTTGTACACTTCCGACTTCTCGCCGAGGTTTTCGGCATGGCCCCCGCCCTTAATACGCGGGATGAACGCCGAGAGCGCCTCACCCGCATCGTAAGAGTAGTCAAGGATATAGTCGCGGTTCAGCCCGGACGTCCGGTTGTCGTCGCCGGAGAGTTCCGACTTCCCGCGCATGGAATACTTCCCGTATTCGTAGGTGGTATAAAGCCTGCCGAAGTTGGTTCCAAATGCGAGGAGTACGGCGAGCAGCAACATGCCGGATGTTTTCAGGTATCGGGGGATTGCATTGCTGCGCCATGCCGCGATACCGTAAGCAATCACTGTTACGCCGCACATCATGGCAGCATAGTAGGTCATTTGCAGGTGGTTAGCACTGAACATCCACGATAGTCCGAAAGCTGTTAACAGGCTGCCCCACAGCGGCTTCCGCTTGTAAGCCAGCAATACGCCGGCGACCACCAGCGCCATGTAGGTGAGCGTATGCGCCTTGGTGGCGTGGCCGGTTCCTATGATGACATAGAGAAATGAGCACAGCCCGTAAGCCAGCGCTCCGGCACAGGAAATCCACGGACGAATCTGCAACACAAGACACAGCACGTAGAACAGCAGGAAATTGAGCATCAGAAAGTTGACAGGACGCGGTATGCGGTTAAGCGTGTTCTGAATATTTGTCAGAATCTCGCCCCCATACCACGTGGAAATCAGATACGATGGCATCCCGCAGAACGGTCGGCTGGTCCATAGCAGCGCGTGGTCATGGGAATCGTAAATTTCTTTTACCATTCCGTTAAACATGCTCCCGTCAGTGGTCTGTATCGTCTTCCCTTCTGTCAGAGGCCAGCAGAACAGCATGGTTACTGCCAAAAAGAGCGCTATAATTAGCCCATGTTGCAAATATTTCATAAAAGCATCTCAATATTCCATGCAAATATAAATCTTTTTCTCCGTATGCTGTGGAAAATGATTGTACTTTTCACAAAATATTAATTTTTTGTCTGTTTTTATGACAGAGACGGCCAGATTTTCACACAAATTGTATGCCCTTTTTTGAGCGCACGTCATCGACGAACTGCTGTAATTGTTGCTCGTGTTCGCGCCGACAGACGAGCAGGGTGTCGGGGGTATCCACTACTATATAACCGTCCAATCCTTCGAGGATAGCTATCTTGCCGTCGGGGACGTCCACCAGGCAGTTACGGGTGTCATAGAGCGCTATGCTGTCGCCGTTTGTGGCATTGGCGTCAGCGTCTTTGCGGACGGCGCTGTAAAGTGCACTCCATGTTTCCAGGTCGCTCCATCCGATGTCAGCGCTGAGCACATAGACGCTGTCGGCATATTCCATGATTCCGAAATCTACGGAGATGCTCCGGCAGTCGGGGTATATTTTGTTGATAAAGGCCTGCTCGCGGTCGGTGCCGTAATATTGAGCGCCGCTGCGGAAGAGGGCATCCACATCGCCGAGCCATCGCTCGAAGGCCGTCAGGATGGTGGGCAGCTTCCATATATATATCCCGGCGTTCCACAGAAATTCGCCGGAATCGACGAAGACGTCGGCCATTTCGGGCGAGGGCTTCTCCACGAACGTTTTCACCTTATACAGGTTGTCGGTGCCCCCAAAGCGGACTTTTTCCTGGAACTGGATGTATCCGTATTCGGGCTCGGCATATCGGGGCTTGACGCCAAGGGTAACTATTGCGGAAGGGTTGGCGTCAATGAAGGCCAATCCCGCGTTGATATGGCGGCAGAACAGCTGCTCCTGCATAATCAGGTGGTCGGAAGGCGCCACAATGATGCTGGCGTCCGGCGCTATCCTCCGGATGCGCTGGCAGGCGTAAGCAATACACGGCGCCGTGTTACGACGCACCGGTTCCAACAGGATTTGAGACGAATGCAGTTCAGGTAATTGAGCCGCTACCAGTTCCCTGTAATCATTGCTTGTTACTACAAAACAGTGTTCGGGCGGACAAATGCCGCGAAACCGGTCAAAGGTCATTTGAAACAGCGTCCGACCCGTTCCTGCAATGTCAAGGAACTGCTTGGGCATCGAACTCTTGCTCCGTGGCCAGAAGCGGCTTCCCGCGCCTCCGGCCATTATAACAACAAATATTTTCTCCATTTTGTAATCAATTTGATGCCAAAGATACAGCATTTTTAAATAAATTATTACCTCAATCTTAAAAAAAAGACATAAATAATGTTAATAAGAATATTACTTCATCTTAATTTTAAATATTTGCTCATTATCGCCATTGCAGACATAACCCACAATTCATTGATACACAGTTTATTACAAATATATGGGTCTCGTCGGGAGCATACATTCGTCCCTACCCCGTCATTGCGTACCGTGCTGCGACACGGTATCTCACCCGCAACCACCTGCTATTGTCTTGAACCATGATTCTTTGACCTCTGATTAATCTGATTGCCATGATTCTTGGTGCAGGAATCAGCCCTTAGTAGCCAATATCGCTATCCAAAGCCTCCTTATTGCCTTATTAACAGGTTGGCAGCATGGAAACACAAGAGGCGCTCCGGATGGGGCGCCTCTTTTTGGATGCAGTGGGAATGTCGGTTCCCGCTGCGGTTGATTGTATCGGTCGTAGCTTTTTGCTTACGGGGTCTTTGACCAGCGGATGTCGGCAAAGTAATACGGGGCGTCAAAGCCGGGAAGAACACCCGGTTCACAGCCGATGTTGATAACCAGACAGTTGTACCACGGGGCGCTGTCGGTCGCCTTGATAATACGGTACAGGTCGTAGGAAACATCCACCCACGTACCGAGTTCGCTGTCGCTGAAGGCTTTGTCGCCATTAGACTGGTCGCCGTTAATGTCGCCGTCGCTGACGCTGCCCCACTTGGGCATCGGTGAATGTCCCCACAGGGTGGCTTTACGCGAGCGGAACCACAGCCGTTTGAACTTGGCCGCGTTGGCAACATTGCTTGCATTGTCGAACACCGACTTGGCCGGCGGACGCACTTTCATCTTCAGGTAACGGTATTCCTCCAGGTTGAACTTGTATTCCTGCGGATAGACAAAGCAGAACGAGGCGCTCTTTCCCTTGGGCGTAATCTTCCACATGTGGGTATAGCTTCCCGCCCCGGCAGGAACGTCGGTGGGCATATAGGCGTTCTCGCAGAGCCAGTCGGTTGATACTAACAATCCCTGGGCGAAGATTTTGTCGGTAAACAGCACTTCCGCGGGGGAGGTGTCGATTTCCTTATTCGCTACAGCGCCGAGGTCGTTGTCGATTTTCAGCGTTCCGGCATGGTATTTCACCTTGGTAATTTTGCCGGAGGCCAGCAGGTTCTTGAGCACTGTTATCCCCTTCAGGGAGAGGAACGAGGCCAGGTCGGGGTTCAGGTCGCGGCGGACGAAGCCGAAGTTCCACGGACAGTTACCCACATCGTTGGAGACGTTGTTTCCGGTACAGGTCGAGCGCGGCAAATTGGCGCCCCCACCGGTGAAGTCGAGCTCCGTCAGGTTGGGGAAGAACAGCACGTCCATGAAGTTATCGCAGTGGATATAATATATCAGTTTGGTAACACTCATCGGGTCCACTGTGCGGGCGATTTTGTTAAATTCCATCACGCCGGGGTCGGCAAAGTCGGGCAAAATGGAGGACGTTTTTGCGGTAATTATTGCACCTTCGCCGCCTACAGGCTCATAGTCGGACGTTATTTCGACGCGCTCGAAAATCAGGCCGGGCAGCTGCAGTTGGGTATCGGTATTCTCAACCGTGATGGTCTTCTGCACGGGCGAGCCGCTGCTGTAGTCCTTATACACTACTTTGGTATTGACCATTGTGTAATCGCTCACCGTTTTCCACTTAATGGTTGCCACCGTGCCGCTGTAGTCCCACGATTCGATTTCGCGGCTCTTGACAGACTGGCCATATTCTTCGGTGGTTGGCATTGTTACTTCGAGTTCCTGTGCGAACTTGACGGTGTCGAGGATTTGCACGTCGTCAACAATCGGCACGACTTTGACCTCGAAAGCGATTTTCACGGTGGAGCCCGGTTCGAGGTTTGTGGCGTCGATACGCGGGGTGCTGCCGTCCGGAATTAATTCGCCTTCGATGGGGTCGTTGTTCCTGTCCGTGAAGTTGTATTCACAGCCGGCGAAGTTCCATGCGCTGGTGGACAGTCCGCCCGGCCACGACAGGGAGATGCCCCACGGCGAGAGGATTGAACGGGGGTCGGACACCGAGATGGCGTCCCTGTCTTCCTTCGTGAAGGGGATTTTTGAGATTTCCTGCGGCACAGACTTGTTGCCCTCGTCATCGATGGTATAGACCTTGAAGCGGTAGAGCTTGGCCTTGTCTAATCCGGTAACGTTGACCCAGGATACCATGCCGTCAAATTCCTGCGTTTCGCCGTCATATTCCACGATGGTCTTCTTCGCCTTGTCGGGATTATATTTGATACTGTCGGAGCGGCCGCCGGAGGTGAGATAGATTTCCACCCGCTCGAAGCCGATAGCGGCGCTGATAGTATCGAACTTTTCAGGATAGATGACCTCCGATGACACATACTTGCGTATATTGGCGTAGGGGTCGTCGTCGCAGGCATAGAATGCTGCGAAACAAACAAATGTTAAAAAGAGTAAGAACTTTTTCATGTGTCAATAATTAATTAAGGGTTTGCTTTTTTTCCGTATAAGGTAATCTCAGAGAGGCAGTTACAGCCGGTGCCGGTATAGTTTTCGCTGAAGCTGTTTAAGGCCTCGTAGCGGAACCAGCGGGTCTTGGGGCTGAACTTCGGGGCGTCCGGGAACATGTACGCCATGTCTCCGGCCTGGCCGTAGCGGAACATATCCATGTCATTGACATTGGGAACAGGGATTTTGTGCTCCGACATCCATACCCATTCGCCGAGCTCTTCATCAAGATAATAGAGGGCATAGCGGCCCACATTTTCCGAGCCGTAGTACTGGCCGCGGGCCATGGGGTTGAGGTCTCCGGCGGTTCCATGCCGCTGGTGAGTGATGATGCGGCTCAGCTCGTAGTAGTCGCCCAGGTCGATGAGGAAGTTCCACGGGACGTTTCCGCCGGCGCCACCAGTGCGGCCTTTGGAATCGGTGTGCATGTAGTTGGCCAGCTTGTAGGAATCGATGACATCGTCAAAGATATAACGGACGCGGCCTTCCTTGGCATTGCCGTAACACATCGGCACTCCGGCGATAGAATCGTTGGTGTCGGGAATTGTCCATGCCGTTTTGGGTATCAACTCGTCGCTCAGCAGATATATAGTGCCCTTATCGATGTTGCCGGTGGTATTGCCGTAGCGGTCTTCGATGCGGACCGATACCTTTATCGGCTCTTCGGGGCCGAGGTCGAGGTCGCTCACAAATTCGCGGTTGAGGCTGTCAAGCGAGGTGTAAATCAGCAGATGCTCTTCGCTGCGGTAGTTGAAGTTCACATAGACGTTCACCGTCTGCAGGATTTCATTATACCAGTCCACATAGAAGGAGCTGAATCCGGCGACCACTTTTACGGTCTTCTCCACGCGCTGCACTACCGGTTCGAGCGGGACGACCTCTACCGGCACATTAGCCGAGCGGTTTCCGGCGCGGTCGAGGGCATACATGGTGATGACCTGCGGGTCGGTGCTGCCCAGCCCCAGTACATCTAAGCTGTCGCTGAAGTAGGAAGCCGAAAAAGTGTAAAGCTTGCCGGCTGCCGATACATATTCGGCGTTCACACTCAGCACGTCAGCATCGGCGGGCGCACGGAAGTATATCCTGACCCCGCCATAGAGCGCCTTCAGAGAATCGTAGGTCGGCACACCGGGCGGCACTTTGTCATCAGAATAAATCTCAAAACGCTTGTCTTCCGAACAGGCAACCAGCAGCATGAGAAGAAGCATCAGCGGTGCAAGGTAATATGATATACGATGCCCGATATGCGTAGTGGTTATTTCTTTTCTCATAATCTTTTCAAATTATAATTTCTAATTATGTTGTCTATTTCTATTGTCTATTCAAATATTATAATATTCAAATATTATCTTCACCATCCGGGGTTCTGTATCAGGTTTGAGTTCCTGTTAAGTTCGGCGACAGAGATTGGCCAGAGGCAATCGCGGAAGGAGAACTTGCGGGTCTGCTTGATATGCTGCACGAACATGAGGTCGGGGACACTGGGCGTGATAGAGGGGCCGGTGGTCCATCCGATGGCGGGCTGGGACAGCGCGCCGATGGCGTCTTTCCAGCGGACAAGGTCCCAGAAGCGATAGCCTTCAAAGGCGAGCTCGTTGGCGCGTTCCGCCTTGATGATTTCGCGCAGACCGGACTGGGTGTTGTGTTTGCCGGGATTGCGGGCTAAGGTGGCGTCTGACCACACGTCTTCCACTTTGGGAATACCGGCACGGACGCGAACCTCATTGAGGGGAACCCATACTTCCGAAGGGGCATGGTTCAGCTCGTTAAGAGCTTCCGCCTGCATGAGCAACAGGTCGGCATAGCGCATCACCGGAATAGGATACTGTACGAGGCGGAAAGTGTGTCCCGACTTGTTTTCGGGGTGCACGAGCTTCTGTATGCCGATACCTGTCCAGATATAGTTATCAGGTTTGCCCGAATAGTAGCCGCCGCCGCCGGTGGCATTGGTGCCCTGAATGTTGTCGGCGAAGAAGTCGGTAGTTATCAGGCACTCGTGGGCACGCCAATAGCCGCCGGTAACTCCGAGGTTGGCATAGAAGCGCGGCTCGCGGTTCATATACAGCTCAATGGCGGTAGCGCCCGGCTGCATGAGGCCTATATACTTGAAATAATCCAGCTCTTCGCCCCCCGGCGTGGTGATGATGTTGTTGCGCAGGGAATAGCTGAAGGTCAGGTCCTCCTTGATGGGCAACCCGTTGTCGGTATAGTAGGATTCGAGCATGTGATAAGTGGCGCCCAACTGCTGATCGGAATATGACTGGTTGAGGGTCAAGTCGCCCGAACCGCCTTCAAGGTAGCGCTCCGGCAGCATGATGTTGGTATAGTTCATCACGTTGCCGCGGTCGTTAGAGAGCCCCCAGATGAGCTCCTTGTTCCACGGGTCAACCACTACCATACGCAGGTCATACAGCGTCTTCATACGCACGGTATTGGTGTCCATATATGCCCGGTCGTAGGCATACGGCACACCCTCGTAGTGATAGAGTTCGATGCCCACAGGGACGCAGGCAGCAATAGCCTCATTGACTGCGTCGAGCGCGTCCTGCCACTTAGCCTGCGTTTGCGCTTCGGTATCGAACACGTCAAAATAGGGCTTGTTATCTACCGGGTCGAGGAAGTCCTCAAAGTAGTCGCGGTTGCCGCTGTAGAAGGGCGAGGCGCGATATACGAGGATGCGGGCCTTAATAGACTTGGCAATTACGGAAGTGATTTGCCCCAGGTCGGCAGTGCCGCGCGTCTCGTTCAACCCGCCCTCTACGGCCTCGTCAATAAGGTTGACGATATATTGGAAGCAGTCTTCCACTTTCGAGCGGTATTGATAGATATCGTCGCCCACAGCGTTGGCCGATACTTCCTTGTCGGAGATGATAATTGGCCCGTAGTGGCGCAGCATGATGAAGTGATAATAAGCCTTGAGGAATTTCACCTGCCCTACCCAGTCGGCCCTTTCGGCAGGCGAGAGGTCGGCGGTGAGATTGATTTTATCAAGGAAGATGTTGCAGTTGCGGATTGCCCCATACATGTCTTTGGCGCCGCCGGAGCCTTGCCAGTAGCCCAGCTGCGGGTCAGTGGCGTTCTGCTTGCCGCGCATGATGGTCATGCCCGGCCACCATGCATCCTTCTGCTCCTGCAGACACGACATATATTCGTCGCCGAGCAGCCAGGGGGAGTTGGCGACGGTGCCGTCCAGCGGAAGGTAGGAATAGCACTTGGCAAGGCCGTTCCATGCGTCTTCCTTCATGTAGAATATCATGTCGAGCGTAAGCTGCGAATCCGGCACGATGTCTAAGAACTCCTTGCAGCCGGTGGACATTACTGCCGCTATGACTATTATTAGTTGTTTGATTTTTGATATCATAATTTTTTATCTTTAACAGGTTAATAATCAGAAGTTTATATTAATACCTATATTGAAGCGCCTGTTAAGCGGGTATTGCATACCGTTTCCGCCCATTTCGGGGTCCCACATTTTGAAGTGGCTCAGGCAGAAGAGGTTCTCAGCAGTAACATATACGCGGATATTCTCGGCGAGTTTTTTCCAGTTGCGGACATTGTAGCCTATTTCGAGGGTTTTCATCCGCAGCAGGGAGCCGTCGCGCAGCCACCATGACGAGTTCTGCGTATTGTTGGAGAGCAGGTTGGTAGAGAGGCGGGGCCAGAAGGAATGGACGTCAGGGTCGGTCTCTGTCCATGCGTCGCGGGCCACGATAGCAAGGGCGTTGCGCTGGTCAACAAAGGGCGCGATGCCATTGCCCGTACCCGGATTGATGAAGAACGACACATGGGCGTTGCCCTGGAAGAAGAAGCTGGCGTCGAAGTTTTTCCAGCCTGCAGATACGCCGAAGCCGTACTGTATTTCGGGAACCGTAGGGTAGCCCATCCATACGCGGTCGTTGGTGTTCACCACGCCGTCGCCGTTGACGTCAGTATATTTGATGTCGCCGGCCTGATAGATGCCGCTGCCACCCAACTGCTGTACGGGCGAACCCGCGATTTCGGCCTCGTCAACGAACAGACGCTCGGCCACATAGCCCTGCAGCTGGTTAACCGACTGGCCTATCTGCGACAGATACTTGTCGGCGAAGTTCTCCTCGTCGCGCTCCATCACTTTGTTTTTGGCATAAGTGAAGTTACCTCTGACCTGCATCCATGCTTCGGCACTGAAAGAGTGATTAAAGTCAATCGAGCCGTCGAAGCCGCGTGAAAGCACTTTGCCCACATTGCCGCTGATGCCCGCCTCCAATCCGACCGATTCGGGGATACTGTTACGCGCCCAGTAGATGTTGCTGCGGTGGTCTTCAAAGTAGTCGGCCACGAACTTCAGGTCGCCGTTCTTGAGGAACGACAGCTCCATACCGAGGTTGATTTTCTTCGACAGTTCCCACGTGATGTCGGGGTTGGCATAGCGGCGGATTACGTAGCCGCCGTATGAGGTCGAGAAAGTTTTGCCCCATGTAGCGCCTGCGCCGCCGGTCTCAATCCATGAGAGGAAATGGAAGCGGTCCTGCCGTTCTGCAATGGCGTCGTTACCCACTAATCCATAGGTTCCGCGCAGCTTGAAGGCGTCAATAAGCAGGGCGTCTTTTATGTCCTGGAAGTATTCTTCGTTAGACACCATATAACCGCCGCCGATGGTGGGGAAGAAGCCGTAGCGCCGTTTGCCGGTGAACTTTTCCGAGCCATTATAGCCGTATGCAAATTCGAGGAAGTAGCGGTCGTCATAGTCGTATGTTAAACGACCGGAATTGCCGACATTCCGCTGTGGCAGCGCTTCAAAGATTGATGACCCGCCGTTGTAGTCGGTGGCCTCGTCCATCATTGTAACGTTCATGGCACCTACGTTGTGCTTGCCGAATGTGCGGTTCCAGTTGAAGCGGGCTTCCAGATAGGTGTGGCCGCTGACGTCGCGCACGGAGGCGATGTCGCCCAGACGCGGATACTGCGCGGTGGGGTTAAGCTGCAACAGCTTGTAATCGCCCGTAACGGGGTTGTAGGTATCGATGCCGAAATACAGCGGGCTGTAAGTACGGGTTGCCGAGTTCGATGTGTTCACGGTCTCCGAAACGGTAACCTGGAACTTCAGGTTTTGGGTGATGAAATCCAAATCCTGTTTGAAAGTAACCTGTGCCTCGATGGTGGCCTCGTCTTTTCCGTTGTAGCCGCGCACCATTTCGGCGTAGGGGTTCGTTTTCGGGGTCTCCGTGCCGGGCAAAATTACGCTTCCAAAGAGGATATAATCGCTGTACTTGTGCGCCTCGTCCGGCTCATATACAGGCGGAAAATCCACCGGGTTGGAATTAAGCACTCCGGAATAAATATCGTTGGCGCTGCGGAACGGGCCGTTATACCGCGTAAAACGACCGAAGATTTTCGTCTCCAATTTTGACGTCGGCCCCAGATTGAAGTTCACATTTGACCGCATGTGGAACCGGTTAATCGAGATGTTGGTGTTGAAGGCGTTCTTCTCGTCAACCTTCAGCAGGCCGGTCTCGTGGTCATAGCCGCCCGACACGTGGTAGGTTGCCACCTTTCCGCCGCCCGACAGGCTGAGATACGTCTTGGTATTGATGGTCTGCTTTTTAAACAGGTAGTCATACCAGTCGATGTTCGGGTAGAGAATGGGATATTCACCCCGTGCGGTGGACTGGATTTTCTGTTCGCTGTAAAGCGGGCCGAGTTCGGGATTGCGGGACATGCGGGCCTGATTGTACATCTGCATGTAATCCACCGCCGAAATCAGCTCTAAGAACCGGGTCGGCGTAGCCACATTGTTGTCGATACGTCCCGACACTTTCAGCTTGCCTTCCTGACCGACTTTGGTCTGTACGACGATGATGCCGTTAGCGCCGCGGGGTCCATAGAGGGCCGTGGAGGTGGCGTCTTTCAGCACCGAGAACTGCTCGATGTCGTCAGGCTGGATGCGGGCCAGGTCGTCAGTGGTGCCTTCGATGCCGTCGATGAGGATGAGCGGGTCAACTTTCAGGCCGAAAGACGACACGCCACGGATGAAGAACTTGGCGTTGTCAGCGCCCGGCTCGCCCGAATCCTGATAGGAAATGACGCCCGCAATACGCCCTGCGAATGCGTTGGTCATGTTCGAGGAGGAGATGCGCAGGTCCTTCGCGCTGACCGTCTCAATGGCGCTCACTACGCTGGACTTCTTCTGCGTACCGAAAGCCACTACTGTAACTTCGTCCAGCTCGTTCTTCTTGGGCTCCAGGATGATGGTAAAGGTGCGCTTCTGCCCCACCGTAACCTCCTGTGTCTCGAACCCGAGGAAGGAGAACTCTAACACGTCAGTTGGCTGTACCTCAATCGTGAACTTGCCCTCAGTGTCGGTTATGGAACCGCGCACCTGGCCTTTTACGATAACATTGGCGCCCGGTAGCGGACCCGTTGCGTCCGACACCGTGCCCGTTACTCGCACGGTCGGTTGCTGCGCCGCCTCTACAGAGGCCCTCGCCACACCCGGCGATAACCCGGCAACAAGCAGCAACAAACTCATCTGTAAAATAAAAAAGAATCGATTTGCTTTTTGATGCATACACTCAAAAATTAAAGGTTAATAATAATAAAGGTATTTATATTCGTAATCAGAGGATTACCTGAGTAAGTACATGACGAATTGGTGGCAAATGTTCTGTTTGTCCCCCAAGCGCCTCTATGCCGAGATGCCGAGATAATGCGCTGTGTAGCTGCATTATGGCAACGTGTTTCTCTATGCCCGTTAATGCTTCTTTCCGAACATACGTTCGCGGGCGATGTGTGTGTGTGTGTGTGTGTGTGTGTGTGTGTGTGTGTGTGTGTGTGTGTGTGTGTGTGTGTGTGTGTGTGTGTGTGTGTGTGTGTGTGTGTGTTACACAAATTTCCGACATGGCAAAATAATTTGCAATATTTTTTCCGGTTTGTGTTACTGACTTAACACAGACACTCTTACCTGACATGTATGTTACCATATTATTCATTTTACATAATGCTTAATATATCATTTTGTTTCAAAACCGGTTTTTAACATTCGGATTTTGTTTCGAGTAATAACGAATAATAATCGTTAAAAATCTCCACGAAAATCTTTTGCAATAATAGAAAAAAAATCCATACACAAGGCATTTTTTTTTGTTAATTTTTCTACCAGACAGAACTACGACGCCCAATATCGACAGTCTTGTTATATAAACATCTGATTCACAGATATTTATATCTGTTTAATTTATAATTAACATTTATGAAACAAATGGGGCATCAAGTTAATTCAGGCTTTTCTTAGCAGTATTCGATTCCTGTTTAACAAGAGTTAAGAATTAATCCTTTCGTTAATACCTTAGTTCTTAATCACACATTCCTTCTTGAAGAAAGCGATGCCGTATTTGAGGATTTTGGGGTAACCTTCGGCAATGAACCCGTCAGCATAATGCCCGGCTTCGATTTGCCGAAGCGCCTCTTCACTCTTGGCTTCCTTGTCCTTTCTTTCTGTGGCAATCTTTATTTCAACGATAATAACCGGCATACGGTCGCCTCTTTTGGGCCGCAGTAAGACGTCGCTGCGACCGCCGCCTGTCTCGCGGTTAGACTTCACCTCGTACTCGTTGGTGCCGGTCAACAGCGCCGTCAGGAAGCCATGATAGAAGTTCTCCGCTGAATCATAATAACTTATGGACTTGTACAGCAGGTCTGACAGCAGTGCCTCGGCGGTCGCAACATCCCCCGCAATCAGCGCGGCAAGTATCTGCTGCGGGTATTTGTTCTGCGTCAGGGTACTCTTAAACCACTGCCGTATCTGCTGCCTGTATATTGTCATGACTTCCTGATTCGGTATGGTGAGTATGGTTCGGGTAATGCCCTCCTCGTCTGTCTCGTCGCCCGTTCGCTTCAGGTAGCCGGTGAAAAGCAGCATGTTCCATAGATTGTCAACGGTGCTGAAAGCATCGAAATATGTGATGTTCTCGTTTATCTCCTTAGATATAGAGCCACCCTTCACCAGCGTTTCCAGCTCGCTCTGGGCGTTGCTGTCAACAACCTCGTTTATCAGCAGACGTACAATGTCGTTCCCGCTCGAATTAATCCAGTGGGCTTTGGGCGGAGTACTGCTGTCCGTAATCAGATTGCTAACATAATTGATGATACTCCATGGATTATAAACTTCCGTCTTGCCGAACAGATAGCCATCATACCAGTCCTTCGTCTCTTCACGTTTCGATTCCAAACCATAGTATTGAAGCATATCATCGACTTCCTGCTGCGTAAAGCCAAAATGCTCGGAATATTCTGCGCTCAGGATAGACACCATCTTCGGATTGTTCAGCCCCGTAAAGATGCTCTCTTTGGAGATGCGAAGGCAGCCGGTCATCACCGCAAAGGCGAGCGAATTGCTGTCTTTCAGCGACGAGGAGAACATTGAGCGGACAAGTTCGAGCATCTGCCGGTAAAAACCACCGGTAAACGAACTTTCAAGCGGCACATCGTATTCGTCTATCAGTATCACAACCCGCTTGCCATAATGAGCATACAGACAGTCCGACAGGAAGCGTATTGAACGCGGAAAATCACTGTCGAGCGCTGCCCTGTCAAGAAAGCGATGAAATATGCCTCTGTCTGCCCCTGACAACTTTTCCGAATCAGCAATATTGCCATGTCGCTGAAACTCATAGTATATACAGTCTTTCAGCGCCTGATACGACACCTCCCATGTGCCGGCTTTCGCCTCCTTGAACGACAGGAAAATGACCGGATACTGCCCAAAGTGCTGCATATAACGCTCGCCAGTCTGCGCAATCTTCAACCCGTCAAACAGATGCTGCCTGTTCTCGTTGCCCATGCGAAGTTCGCAATTGTACTCGAAGAACGACTTGAGCATGTACATGTTCAGCGTCTTGCCGAACCGACGCGGGCGGGTGATGAGCGTTACCGTCGCCGGATGGTCAAACAAGTCCTTTATTAACAGCGATTTATCTACATAGTAGTAGCCTCCCCTTATCTGACTGTCGAAGATGCTGTCGCCTATTTTTAGCAGTTTCATTTCCATAATTGCGCCGTTTTAATAATTTATGGCTACAAAGGTAACGCTTTTTTTGGTATCTTAACTGCCTTATTGCCTGATTCCGCGAAGATTTATTAACTATGCGTATTAATTCTTAATTCTTTTGAAAACAACCGTCATCCCCCCCGCTTCCGCGAGCCGCACGGTAAACTTTTCGCCCGCCCGCACCTTGCGCTTCGAGATAGCAACTTTCTTCGGATTTGCGCCCGAATCAGGCGCGTCGGCATATATTTCCGCCGTATAGACGCCGCTATCGAGGAAATCAAGCCTTATAGTGTAATCGCGTGAGTGAAAGTCGGTTATG